>NZ_CP108356.1:4502500-4712500 GCF_036237315.1 Streptomyces sp. NBC_01351
GGAAGATCAGGCCGAAGACGGCGAAGATGTCCACGACGGGCGCGAGCAGCGGCAGCAGCACCTGGAACATCAGCAGGTAGAGCAGTCCGCGGCGGCCCAGCTTGCCGGCCTGGCCCCGCTGGGTGAGGGCGCCCCGGTGCTTCCACATGGCCTGCAGGGTGCCGTAGCACCAGCGGTAGCGCTGCTTCCACAGCGCGCCGAGCGAGGCCGGAGCCTCGGTCCAGGCGACGGCCCGCTCCTCGTAGACCACCCGCCAGCCGTCGCGGCACAGCGCCATGGTGAGGTCGGTGTCCTCGGCGAGGGTGATGTCGCTGACCCCGCCGACCCGCAGCAGCGCCTCCCGGCGGAAGGCGCCGACCGCGCCCGGCACCGTGGGCATGCACTCCGCGAGGTCGAAGAGGCGCCGGTCGAGGTTGAAGCCGACGACGTACTCGATGTGCTGCCAGCGCCCGAGCAGGCCGCCGCGGTTGACCACCTTGGCGTTGCCGGAGACGGCTCCGACCCGCCGGTTGGCGAAGGGCTGGACGATCATGCGGACCGCGTCCGGTTCGAAGACCGTGTCGCCGTCCACCATGACGAGCAGGTTGCAGGAGGCGGCGGCTATGCCGGTGTTGAGCGCCGCGGGCTTGCCGGCGTTCTGCTGGCGGATGACCCGTACGCCCGGCAGGTCCAGGGCCTCGACGATGTCGGCGGTGCCGTCGGTGGAGCCGTCGTCGACGACGATGACCTCCACCTGGTGGTCCGAGGCGAGCAGGGAGCGGACGGCCGCCTCGATCCCGGCGCTCTCGTTGTAGGCGGGGACGATGATGCTGACCGGCTCGGTGACCGGCCTGCCCCACGGCCTGCGGCGCGTACGGACGTGCCGGCGCGCGGCGACGAACACGGCGATCGCGCGCAGCACGCTGATGGCTCCCGCCGCCCACAGCAGCCAGCCGAGCGCGTCGAGCACCCAGCCGCTGGCGCGCAGCGCGTTGATCAGGGCCAGGCCCTGCCACTCGTCGATGGTGGAGGCCGGCTTCACGGGGGCCGGAAGGCCGACCGCGTCGCTGACCGTGGCGAAGCGGAAGCCCGCCTTCTTGAGGTCGGGCAGGAGCTGCTCCAGCGCCGCGACGGTCTGCGAGCGGTCGCCGCCCGCGTCGTGCATCAGCAGGATCTGGCCGTCCGTGCCCCGGGGGGTGGAGTTGGCGACGATCTCCGCGACGCCCGGGCGGCGCCAGTCCTCGCTGTCCTGGGTGGTGAGGACGGTGAGGTAGCCCTCCTGACCGGCCTGTACGACGGTGTCCCAGTCGGCGTCGCTCAGGGCCTCGTTGGTCGAGGAGTAGGGCGGCCGGAGCAGCGGGGTGGTCACTCCGGTGGCGCCGGCGATGACGAGCTGGCTCTCGCGCAGCTCCAGGGAGCGCCGCCACGCGGAGGCCGCGCCGAGGTCGGTGTGGGTGAAGGTGTGGACGCCGATCTGGTGGCCGTCCTCGACGATCCGGCGGGCCAGCTCGGGATGGGCGGACACCTGGGCGCCGACGGTGAAGAAGGTGGCCGGCACCTGGTTGCGGCGCAGGACGTCGAGGATCTTCGGGGTCCAGACCGGGTCGGGGCCGTCGTCGAAGGTCAGGGCGATCGTCTTGGGCCCGGGACCTGCCACTCGCCCGGCGGCCCCCTCGACGACCGGGCCGCCGGAGCGGATCTGCTCCGGCACGGAGGCCGAGGAGCCGGACTCGCGCGCCGCCCCGTCGGCGGTGGTGTCGAACATGTGGTGGGCGTAGCCCTGTAGCAGCAGCGCCGCCGAGAGGCTGACGACGAGCGCGGTCAGCAGCAGCCAGTGGGTGCGCAGGGGGACGTTGCGCACCGTGCTGTGCCGCCCGCGGGGGAGGCGGCGGCGCCGGTTCTTCGACACGGGAGGGAGTGCTTCCTGCCTGTGATGGAGGGGGATCGGAGCGGGGCGGGGTGGGGCTACGGCTTCGCGGTGGGTTTGCCGCCGCCTTGGCCGGGCGGGGCCGTCGGCTTGCCCTGGCCGTTCGAGCCGGCGCCCGGGGAGGCCCCGTTCCCGCCCGTGGTGGGCTGGGCGGTGGGGGCCGTCCCGGATCCGTTCCCGGTCTCGTTCCCGGACTCGTTCCCGGCCGTGGGCTTGCCGGGGGTGGGGGTATGGGAGGCGGCGCCGGTGGGGGTGGCGGAGCGGCGCGGCGCGGCGGAGGCCGAGGGGCTCGGCTCGGCGGCGGGCGACTTGCTCGGGGCGGCGTCCGCTCCGCGGGGCGCGGGCAGGAACGGCGAGCGGAGCGTCGGCCCGCCGAACAGTGAGCTGAGTACGAGGACCACGTACGCGGCCGCGGGCACGACGAGCAGCCACCCCAGGCGCCGGACCCGGCGCTGGCGCCGCCCCGACGAGTCCACGAACACCGGGCTCGGCTCGGCGGCTTCCGCCGCACTGGGAGCGGCCACCCGGACCCGAGGGAGCTCCAGCGTGTCGTCGTCCGCGTAACCCGGCTGTGGTTGCATCGGTGGGGCTGCCTCTACGGGGTGTGGCGGGTGGTCGGGGCGTCGTCGCGGGGCGGTGGCAGCGTCGGGCCGGCGTCCGGCTTCCCGGGCGTGCGGCCGCCGGGGGAGCGGGTCGGCTTCGGATCCTCGGGTCGCTTGGTCGCCTCGGGCTTGTCGCTCTTCCCGGGCTTCGGGGAGGCGCCGCGCTTGCCGTCCGTCGGCCGCGGGGTCGGCGAGCCGCCGGGGGTCTCGTCCGGGCCGCCCACGACGGGCGCGCAGTACGCCGGGACGCCGGCGGGGCCCCCGGCCGCGGCGACCAGCGGAGCGAACCGGCTCTCGGCGAGCACCCCGGAGGGCTGCGCGCCGCCACCGTCGGCGGCGTGGGCGCGGCAGAGCTCGGCGAGATCGGCGGGCACCTCCTCCGGCGAACCGGCGAGCGTCCGCGAGGTCGGCTCCCCGGCCTTGAGGGCGGGAGCGGAAACGGTGGGAGCCGGGGCGCTGCTCGCGGGCCCGCCGCCCAGGGCGGCGGGCAGGTGCCCGGTCCCGGCGGCGACGGCCACGCCACCGAGGGCGGCGGCGGCCACGGCGGCCGCGACCTTCGCGCCCAGGAGCCTCGCCGGTGTGAGCACGTTCCGCTTCCGAAGGGTCGACACGGGGGACACGGCATCGGACACAGGGGTGGAAACCGGGCCGAGCCGGGCGGACCGGAACGCGGCCATGGCGGCCTGCTCGCCGGGCAGTTCTTCGTCGTCCGCGGGAGCGGACACGGCGGCGAGCAGTCCCGCGAGGGCGTCGTGTCCGGGCGCTGCGCCGGCTCCGGAGCCGACCAGCAGCTGCTCGGCGGTGTCGCGGTCGATCCGGCGGGATCGGTTGGTGCTCATCTCGCATCCTTCAGCGTCGGAGAGGTCGGCGGTGTCACTCCTGGGGCGAAACTTCCTTCGAGCGGCTGCTGAGCGCCGCTGGGGCCGGTTTTGTGCTGTTCCTGCTGTTCGAGGAGTTTGGCGAGTTTGCGCAGGCCCCGGTGCGCGGCCGTGCGCACAGCGCCGGCCCGCTTGCCGAGCACGCGCGCCGCGCTCTCCGCGTCCAGGTCCATGACCACGCGCAGGAGCACGGCCTCGCCCTGGTCGCGGGGGAGCCGGGCTATGAGGGCGAGCGCGTCCGCGGCGGCGACGGTGGCCAGCGCGGCCGACTCGGTGTCCTCGGGCGCACGCCGGTCGAGCAGGTACTCGACGGGCAGGTCGGCCGTCGGGCGGCGGCGGCGCCGGCGCAGCAGGTCGAGCGCCCGGTTGCGGGCGATGGTCGTCACCCAGCCGCGGAACCCGTCGAAGTCCCCGTGGAAGGTTCCCAGGTCCCGGGCGACCTGCAGCCAGGTCTCGGAGGCGACGTCCTCGGCCTCCTCCCCGACGAGCACGGTCAGATAGCGCAGCAGCCCGGGCTGCACCTGCCGAAAGAGCGCCCGGAAGGCCGCCTCGTCCCCCCGTTGTGCCGCTCTGACCTCCCCGGACATGTCGCCCGGGCGTCCTGCCTCGCTGTCGGCCTCGCCGAACTCCTCCGCACTGTGCACGCGGGACATGATGCGACAGATGAATCCGGCAGTTCACCCGATGAGCCGGATATCACCTGATGTTCGTGCGAGGAGCCGGGCGCCAAGGCCTGGTCAAAGCCGGTCCGCTTGAGCAAGGATCACGTCCGCACCGCCGCCACGCACGTTCTTGCGGCACATCACCCCCTTCGCAGGAGGATGTTCATGCCTCGCCGTATACCCAGCGGCCTGATCGCCGCGGCCACCGCCACCGTGGCTCTCGCCCTGGCCGCACCCGCCTCGGCTTCCCCGGCCGCCCCGGCCGCCTCCTTCCCCCAGGGCCGCGTGTTCATGGTCAACCCCGTCCAGTCCTCCGGCGACCAGACGCTCGCCGACGCGAAGGACTCCGCCGGCGCCGTGCCCGCTTCCGCTTACGCGACGGCCGCGCTGCGCAACCTCGACGCGAGCGGCGGGCTGTCGGGGAAGTGGGCCCACGTCAGGTCGGACACCGGCGCCTCCGCGAAGACCGCGTCCGCAGCCTCGTACGACCGCCACGACGACCGGTTCGAGCAGGTCATGGCCTACTTCTGGGTCAACGAGGCGCAGGAGTACCTGCAGGGCCTGGGCTTCGGCACCGAGCTTCCCGGGGCCAACGACCGCGCCCAGCCCGTCCGCATCAACCAGTGGGGCGCCGACAACTCCTTCTTCACCGACAAGAAGGACGAGATCCGCTTCGGCAAGGGCGGGGTCGACGACGCCGAGGACGCCGAGGTGATCGTCCACGAGTACGGGCACGCGGTCCACGAGGCCCAGGTGCCCGGCTTCGGCACCTCCGTGGAGGCCGGCGCGATCGGCGAGGCCTTCGGTGACTACCTGGCCGTGGAGGTCGGCTCCGCGGCGGTCGCCCGGTACGGCTGGGTCCGTACGGCGGACGAGGCGTGCGTGGCCGACTGGGACTCCGTCCCGTACAGCGAGGCCCCGCACTGCCTGCGCCGGATCGACGGTTCCAAGGTCTACGCGGATCGGGTGGGCCAGGTCCACGCGGACGGCCAGATCTGGTCCCGCGCGCTCTTCGACATCCGGGGCGCCCTCGGAGCCCGGACCGCGGACCGGATCATCGTCAACGCACAGTTCGGCTTCGCGCCCGACACGAGCTTCACGGACGCGGCGCTGAAGACGATCGCGACCGCCGAGCAGATGTACGGCAGCGGCGCGGCGGACGCGGTGCGCGGAGCGTTCCAGGCCCGCCAGATCCCGGGCGTCTAAAGGCCGTTGGCGTTCCCCGCTCGCCCCTGACCTGGCCTTTCGGCGTCGAGGCGTGTCACCCTGGTTCCCGCGTCAAAGACCCATCGGCGGCGCGTCGGGATCGGGGGACGGCCGTGGCGGACCGGGAAGCGCCGGAGAACCATGTGGTGGGGTACGCCGAGATCCTGCTGGACGCGTGCGCCACGGGCCGCCGGCTCACCCGCACCGAGCTGGCGGCCCGCCGCACGCAGGGCGAGCGGGCGGCGGAAGCCGGACTGCCCCTGCGCGGGCTCATACGCGAGCATCTCGCCGCCGCGCAGGAGGTCCAGCCGCAGCTGCCGTCCGGCGCGACGGGCTCCTTGCTGGCGGTGGTCGAGCAGGCCGTGGACGCCTTCGCCGAGGGGTACGAGCGGGCCCAGCGCCTGGCGATACGTCAGGACGAGGCGGCCCGCCGCGAGTTCATCGACGACCTGCTGTACGGCCGCAGCGACCTGGGCCGCCTCGCCGAGCGCGCCGAGCGCTTCGGGCTGCGCCTCTCGCAGGCCCACGCGGTCGCCGTGGCCGAGGGCCCGGAACCGTACGGGGACGGCTACCCGGTCGCCCGCCGCATCGAGTCCGCGGTCCTGGCCCGCTTCGGGAACCGGCACCTCCTCCTGGCGACGAAGGACGGCAGGCTGATCTGCGTCGCGCCGGGCGATCAGCCCGAGGTCCTGACGTACTTCGCCGAGCAGGCGTACGCGGTCACCAACGGCGGCCGGATCGCGATAGGCCGGGCCCACTCGGGCGCCGGCGGGGTCGTCCACTCCTACGAGGAGGCCATCAACGCCCTCGACCTCGCGGAGCGGATGGAGCTGGACGGTCCGGTCCTGCACGCCGCCGACCTGCTGGTCTACCCGGTACTGACCCGCGACCGGCAGGCCATGGCCGACCTGGTGGAGAGCATGCTCGGCCCCCTGACCCGGGCCCGCGGCGGCGCCGGTCCGCTGCTGGACACCCTCATCGCCTACTTCGACAGCGGCTGCGTGGCCACCGAGGCCGCCCGCCGGCTCTCGCTGAGCGTACGGGCGCTGACGTACCGGCTGGAACGCATCCACACCCTCACCCGGGCCGACCCCGCCGACCCGGCGCACCGCTACGCCCTGCAGACCGCGGTGATCGGAGCCCGTCTGCTGGGCTGGCCGGATCAGGCCACCGCGAAGTAGCGCGGTCACGGGCGGACACGCCGCCCCACATTGCCGGGCCCCGGCATGAGTACGCGCCCGCGGCACGGCCCCCTTCGGCCGTGCCGTCCGGTGGGGTGCGAGGTCCACCTGCATCAAATCCGCGTAAAGACTGCCGGTGGCAGGCAATGTGCGCCGCCCGCACGCGGTGGCACGATGCCGCTGTCCGGCGAGATCACCGGTCAGACGGGGGAGGTGCTCATGGGCTTGTTTCTTGGCCTCGGCATTACGGGGATCGTCCTGTTGGTCGGCTCGCTGGTGTTCGACGGGGTGCTGGAGGGGGTTTTCGACGGCGCCCTGGACGGACTGTTCGACGGGTGGTTGTCGCTTCCGGTGGTCGCGGGCTTCGTCTCGATGCTCGGTTTCACGGGGGCGATCGTGCTCGGGTCCACGGGGCTCGGGCCGGGAGCGGCGACCGCCGCAGGGGTCGTGGCCGGGGCGGGGGCCGGCGGGCTGACGTACCGGATCAGCCGAGCCCTGCTGCGGGACCGCAGCGGGGCGGCCCCGCGCCACGAAGACCTGCTCGGCTCGACCGGGACCGTGGTCACGGCCATCGCGGCCGGCGGCTACGGCGAGGTCCTGCTGACGCTCGCCGGCCAGCCGGTGAAGTACGCCGCGACCGCCGACGGGCCGGTCGGCCGGGGCACGGAGGTGTGGGTGACGGCGACGCCGTCGCCGACCTCCGTGGCCGTCCGGGCCGTCGAACGCTGAGAAAACTCTCCTTCACTCGTCCTACGGGGGTACCACCATGAGTCCTGTCGTCACCGCGGTCGTGGGGGTGGTCGTCCTCCTCGTCCTGCTGGCCCTGGCCGTCGTCACCCGCTACAAAGTCGCCGGTCCCAGCGAGGCGTTCATCATCACGGGCCGGCGCGGCAAGAGGTCCACGGACCCCACGACCGGCCAGGTCGTGACCGACAACACCGGTCAGAAGGTCGTGGTCGGCGGCGGGGTCTTCGTCGTCCCCTTCGTGCAGCAGCGCTTCACCCTCGACCTGTCCAGCCGCCACATCCCCGTCGCCGTCCGCGGCGCGGTGACCCTGCGCGGCATCAAGGCCAACCTCGAAGGCGTCGCGATCGTCAAGGTCGGCGGCACCGAGGAGGCCATCCGCGCCGCCGCCCAGCGCTTCCTCCAACAGCAGGACGGCATCGTCGGCTTCACCCAGGAAGTGCTCTCCGGCGCCCTGCGGGCGATCGTCGGCCGCATGTCGGTCGAGGACATCATCCGCGACCGTGCCGCCTTCGCCGGGCAGGTCGCGGAGGAGGCCGAGGCCAGCCTCTCCGGCCAGGGACTCGTCCTCGACGCCTTCCAGATCCAGGACATCACCACCGAGGGCTCCTACCTGGAAGACCTCGGACGGCCCGAGGCCGCCCGCGCCAAGCAGGAGGCCGACATCGCGGAGGCCAACGCCCGGCGCACCGCCGCGCAGGCGCGGTTGAAGGCCGAGGAGGAGATCGCGGTCGCCGAGCGCACCCTGTACCTGCGCCAGGCCGAGATCAAGGCCGAGACCGACGCCGCGGCCGCCCAGGCCAACGCCGCGGGCCCGCTGGCCGAGGCGGACCGCCAACAGCAGGTCCTCGCCGAGCAGGAGAAGGTCGCCGAACGCCAGGCCGCCCTGACCGACCGCCAGCTCGACACCCAGGTCCGCAAGCCGGCCGACGCGCGCCGCTACGAGGCCGAGCAGGAGGCGGAGGCCAAGCGGGTGGCCCGGGTCAAGCAGGCCGAGGCCGAACGCCTCGCCGCCATCGCCGCGGCCCAGGCGGAGGCCGAGCGCTCCCGCCTGACCGGTGAGGGCGAGAAGCAGCGCCGCTCCGCCCTGGCCGAGGCCGAGGCCATCGAGGGTGCCAAGCGCGGTGAGGCGGAGCGCGCCCGGCGGGCCGCCATCGCGGAAGCCGTCCGGCTGGAGGGCGACGCGGAGGCCGCGTCGATCTCCGTCAGGGGTGCCGCCGAGGCCGACGCGATGAACAGGAAGGCCGAGGCCTTCGAGCGCTACGGCGACGCCGCCGTCCTCCAGATGCTGATCGAGGTCCTCCCGCAGGTCGTCGGCAAGGCCGCCGAGCCGCTCGCCGCCATCGACAAGCTGACCGTCATCTCGACCGACGGCGCGAGCAAGCTCTCCCGCACCGTCACGGACAACGTCGCCCAGGGCATGGAACTCCTCAGCTCCACCACCGGAGTCGACCTCGCCGAGCTCCTGAAGGGGCTGACCGCCGGCAAGGCGCCGCAGGAACCCGCCGCGACCGGGCTCAACGGCAAGATCGCCATCACCGACTAGCCGTGCCGGCGCCGGTCACTGCCCGGGGGAGAGCTCGCCGCTCAGGGTGCGGTGGATACGCGCGCTGTGCTCGTTCAGGCCGGTGATCTCGACGCTCTTCCCGCGCTGGGCGTACTTCGTCTCGACGGCGTCCAGCGCGGCGACCGTCGAGGCGTCCCAGATGTGGGCCGAGGACAGGTCGATGACGACCTTGTCCGGGTCTCCCGCGTAGTCGAACCGCGTCACCAGGTCGTTGGAGGAAGCGAAGAACAACTCGCCCGTGACGGAGTAGATCACCTCGGTCCCGTCCGGGTCGGTGACCGAGGTGACGTTCGCCAGGTGCGCGACCCGCTTGGCGAAGATGACCATCGCGGTCACCGACCCGGCGATGACACCGACGGCCAGGTTGTGGGTGGCGACGACGCACGTCACGGTGACCACCATGACGGTGATCTCCCCGGCGGGCATCCGCTTCAGGGTCTTCGGGGCGATCGAGTGCCAGTCGAAGGTCGCGAAGCAGACCATCACCATGACGGCGACCAGAGCGGCCATCGGGATCTCGGAGACGACCGGCCCGAAGACGATGCACAGCACCATCAGGAAGGCGCCCGCGAGGAACGTCGACAGCCGGGTCCGCGCCCCCGACACCTTCACGTTGATCATCGTCTGGCCGATCATGGCGCAGCCGCCCATGCCGCCGAAGAAGCCGGTGACGATGTTCGCGATGCCCTGGCCGACCGACTCGCGGGTCTTCGAGGACCGGGTGTCGGTGATCTCGTCGACGAGCTTCGCCGTCATCAGCGATTCCATCAGCCCGACCAGCGCCATGGCGAAGGCGTACGGAGCCACGGTCGTCAGCGTCTCCAGGGTGAACGGCACGTCCGGCAGCCCGGGCACCGGCAGCGCCGACGGCAGCGAACCCTTGTCCCCGACCGTCGGCACCGCGATCCCGGCGGCCACGGTGATGGCGGTGAGGATGACGATGGACACGAGCGGCGCGGGGACCACGGTGGTGACCTTCGGGAAGAACACCATCAACGCCAGCCCGGCGACGACGAGCGGGTACACGGCCCACGGCACGTTCCGCAGCTCCGGCACCTGCGCCATGAAGACCAGGATGGCGAGCGAGTTGACGAAGCCGACCATCACCGAGCGCGGCACGAAGCGCAGCAGCCGGGCCACCCCGAGCGCGCCGAGCACGATCTGGAAGACGCCGGCCAGGATGACCGCGGCCACCAGGTAGCCGAACCCGTGCTCGCGGTTGAGCGGTGCGATGACGAGGGCGACCGCCCCGGTCGCCGCCGAGATCATCGCCGGCCGCCCGCCCACGATCGCGATCGTCACGGCCATCGTGAAGGAGGCGAACAGCCCGATCGCCGGATCCACTCCCGCGATGATCGAGAACGAGATGGCCTCGGGTATGAGCGCCAGCGCGACGACCAGCCCGCCGAGCACCTCGGTCCGCAACACCTTGGGCGAGAGCCAGGACGGACGGCGCAGGGAGAAAGCGGAGGAGGGCATGGCGGAGCGGACCTGTCCTGTCGGGAGCGCGCGGAGGAGCGGAGGCCTGCGCGCCGGGGATGCAGGAAGGGCCCGATCCACTGAGTGGATCAGGCCCTTGACCTGGTTTTACGAAGTCGGGGTGGCGGGATTTGAACCCACGACCTCTTCGTCCCGAACGAAGTACGGCCGCGCGCCGACGCTGCGTGTTTGCAATCTCCGCAGGTCAGAGCGTTGGTGTCCCGTGGTCTGAGTGGGTCCTGGAGCCCCCTTGAAGCAAGATCATCTCCCAGATTTCTCCCAGCCGCCGAGGTCGGGCGTCTGATCGAGGCGTGCTCCTTGAGGGTGGTGATCGCGTGACCGGCGAACTGCGGAAGGTGTCTGAGGCGTGGTGCCCGCTGATACCGGCTGTGCGCCGAGCACGGCAACTCACCAGCCGAAAGAGGACTTCGCATGACGCACGCTGATGTGGCTCCCGAGGTGCCTCCGCTGCTGGGGATCGACGGTTCTTCCACGGAGCGCCTGCACGCTGCCTTCGAGCAGGTGGAACTGTCCGATGCCACGCCCGCGGTGCTCCAGAAGACGGAGGCCGGAATCACGATGTCCTATGACCCGAGGCGGATGTCGGCGATTGAAGCGCGCGAGTTCCTGATGGCCCGCACCGCCTTCACCGAAGGGCCGGAGGCCGATGCGATGGTCGAGGCGGCCCAAGAGCACGGTGGAGCCTTCCGGGACCTGGTGGGGGAATTCCTGGGCCGGATCGACCGCTTTGGTGATCCCGTCGGTACCGCACAGGAGTTTCTTCGCATCTTCGCCGCTGCGCAGCTGTACGTCTTCGCAGAGAAGAGGCGACTCCGGATCGTGCGCGCTGACGGGCCCAACGGCCATCTGCTGACCGAGGCCCTGGTGGTCGACGGCCTGCTGGTGGTCCCGCCCGGTCGGAGTCCGCAGGACACACTGCGTGACGTGGGCGCAGCCGACTGTGCGGCTGCTGTTCGCTGAGGCCCGCCGTACGGCGCCTGGGCGCTGGCCGTCCTGGCCTGAGCGATGGCCAATGGGCGCTCTTACGCGTAGGCGGTGAGGTGCTCACACTCCTGGGAGGCGGGAGGGAGGCCGAAGTGGGTGGACGAGGGCGACGTCGCTCGACAGCCCGGCGGAAACGTGAGGCCAGGAGGCGCGCGGTCCTGATCTCCGGCGCCTGCATTGCCACTGTGCTGGTGGCTCTCTGGGCACAGATCTGGCCCTACGTCGTGGGAGCCATGGTTCTGGCCACAGCGGCAATGGTCGGCTGGCGGCTTTGGCGCATGGACCGGCTGTTACGTCGAAGCGACGGGCAATGGCGGCACGAGGAGGCGGTGAAGGCGGGGCACCGCACACTCGCCGAGGTGGACCGGATGGATGGCGGGGAGTTCGAGGACTTCGTTCTGGAACTGTGCCGGCGTGACGGATGTACGGATCTCAAGCGTGTGGGGCGCTCTCACGACGACGGTGCGGATGTGCTGGGAAGGCTGCCCGACGGAAGGACCATGGTGATCCAGTGCAAGCGCAACACTCCCAAGCGTCGGATCCCCAGTCGCGAGATACGGGACCTTCTCGGTACGCGGGTGCACTTCGGCGCCGAGGTCGCCATCTTCGTGACGACCACCTACTTCAGCGGCCCTTCAGTCCGGACCGCGGTGCAGAACGGCGTCTTGGCGGTCCACCGTGACCACCTGGGGCAGTGGAACAACGGAGCCACGCTCCTGTCGCTCCGCGATGTGAACGGCCTGGGCCAGGGAGACCGACGCCATCACCAGCGGTGGAGGGACACGTACTCCTCGTAGAGACGTTCCAGGGAGTGGTCCCGGCCGATCGGGCCGAAATTGATCAAAAAGGGGCTAGGCCGATGCCGCGCCCGGGGTGTGCAGTGTGGACGAAAGATCGGCCATATCCGGAGGGGGAATTCATGGCGATCAAAGTGCTGCCGGTGTCGGGGGAGCAGGCCGGCTGGATCGACGCAGTCGTTGCCCTGGGAGACCGGTACACCAAGCGGCTGGGGTTGCTGACCCCGCCCGCCTACCGCAAGGCAGCCGAGGACGGAGGCCTCCTCCTCGCCATGGAGGGGGAAGAGGTCGTCGGCTACACGCTGTTCGGTCTTCCGAAGCGCAGTCAGCACGTGCGTCTGGCGCATCTGTGCGTGGCCGAAGAGCACCGCGAAAAGGGCATCGCTCGCCTGCTGATCCAGGCCATCCGCGAGCGCCATGCACAGCGCCTCGGCATCAGGGCAAGGTGCCGCCGCGACTACGGACTCAGCGGAATGTGGACCAAGTTGGGCTTCGTACCCCGTGGCGAGGGCCTTGGCCGCGGTCGAGACCAGGAAACCTTGGACACCTGGTGGTTGGACCTGGGGCATCAGGACCTGTTCGCCGAGGCCCAGAGCGATGCGTTGCTCGTGGTGACCGTGGACCACAGCGTCTTTGCCGGCCTGAGGGGAGGTGGCACCGGGCGTGCGGTCGAGGAGTCGCGGGCACTTGAGGCAGGCTGGCTCTCCGACCTGATCGAGCTCGCCTTTACCCCGCAGTTGCTGCACGACGTACGCGATGTCGCAGACCGTGGGGAGCGGCAGCATCAACGCGCCGGCCTGGCAGGGATGAGGCAGATCACTCCTGATTCGGACGGCGTGGCGGCCCGGCACGAAGAGCTGCTGGCCGCCCTGGTAAAGAACGCGCCGGGTGTGGTGCTCGACGCGGGCACGCGAAGCCGCTTGCGGTATGTGGCCGAGACCTCCTGCGCCGGTCTTCAGGTGTTGGTGACGCGTGATCCTGCGCTCGCACAATTGGCCGACGTCGCCTGGGATATCGCCCGCGTCAAGGTCGTAGCGCCGTCCGTGGTGACCCTCCACGTCGATGAGCTGCGCCAAGCGCAGGTCTACCGGCCCGCGGACCTGTTGGGTACGGCGTTCTCTGCGGCAGAGGTCGCGCCAGGCAATGAGGCTGAACTGGTGGCCTTTTTCAACCAGGCCGGTGGCGATCAGGGATCCGCCTTCGAGGATCGGCTGAAAGGCTTCGTCACTGATGCCGTGCTGTGGCGTCGGGAGCTGCTGCGAGATGGTGATGGCCACCCGGTGGCCCTGTACGTCTGGGCCCTGGACGGGCGCACCCTGACTGTGCCCCTTCTACGCACGGCATCGCATGCTCTGGAGGAATCCCTCGCCCGGCAGCTGCTGTTCATGCTCAAGCGCCTCGGTCGTGAGCGCGGGGCGCAGGTGGTCCGGATCACCGACCCCTTCCCCTCGCCTGCGGCGGGAACGGCCGCGGGCGCGGATGGCTTTGCCGAGCACGAGGGCGGCCTCACCGCGTTGCTGATCGACGTCTCTGGCTCCGCCGACGCGGTGTCCCGTGCGGCCGGTGAGATCTCGAGTCGTCTGGGCCTCACCGTGCCGGTGCTTCACGAGGGACTGTCCGCCGAGGTGGCGAGTGTCGCCGAGCGATCCTGGTGGCCTGCGAAGATCACAGACTCCGAGCTGCGGTCCTTCAGTGTGCCCATCGAACCGCGCTGGTCTGCGGAGCTGTTCGACTTCCCCACGATGCTCGTGCCTCGCGATGAGGTACTGGGAATCAGCCGGGAACACGTCTACTACCGCTCCTCCGGCCACCGGAATGAGAGTGTCCCCGCCCGCCTCCTCTGGTACGTCAGCAAGGGACCTAAAGGGCAGCAAGGGCAGGTGGTGATCGGATGCTCGCGGCTGGACGAGGTGTTGATCGACGAACCTGACATCCTCTTCTCGCAATTCGAACACCTGGGCGTATATGGTCGTGACCAAGTCCGTGAGGCAGCCGATTCCTCCGGCAGGGCCATGGCGTTGAGGTTCTCGGACACCGAGCTCTTCCCGGTGCCGGTGACGCTCGGACGTTTGAACCTGCTGGCACAGAGTCTGGGACTACCGTTGTCACTGATCTCGCTGACGAAGATCAGCAACGCGCTGTTCCAGGCGGTTTACGAAGAGGGGCACCGAAAGACGTGAGCGATCCGGAGCGCGCGATGCTGCTGTCCGTCCACCCCCGGTTCGCGACGGCGATCCTGGCCGGGAGCAAGACGGTGGAGGTGCGGCGACAGCGCGTCGCCGCCCCTCCCGGCACGGCGGTGCTCCTCTATGCCACGGCGCCCACGATGGCGATCGTGGGCATGGCGCGCATCGCTTCGGTGCAGGTCGCTTCGCCCCGAGAAGTGTGGTCAGCGAGCCGTACTCGCGCTGGAATCAGCAGGCGCGAGTACGACGCCTACATGTCCGGCGCCACGCGGGCCAGCGGGCTCACCTTGGAGGACCCCGTGACCTTCGATGCTCCTGTCCCCCTCACCGCACTACGGGCCACCGGTCCCTTCCACCCGCCACAGAGCTACCGGTACTTGAAGTGCGACGACCTGCAGCTGATGGCCATGGCCGCGCCCAACGCCGACTCGACCCTGCGCGGCGTCCTGAGCGAACTCGTACCAGCGTAGAGGCCCTCTTTTGCGGTGGCTGGCGTGCTCCGAGAGATTGTCCCAACACGCTTTCCAAATGTTCGTACACCGTCCGGCAGGGCCGCCCGGACACGTCCTGACCTGCGTCGTACCGCTTTCGTGGTCTCCGGCCGAACACGTCCGGACGGAGGCGAATGCAACCAGAACTGCAACCACGGAGGGGTGGCCCGGAAGCGTCAGCGGCGCCGCAGCCGGGCCCGGTGGCCGCGGTGGAGGCTGCCTAGTACGTGGGGCAGAGGTGCGTGTGCACCGCGTCCAGGATCTTGGCCGCCTTGGCCTGCCCGAATCCGTCCGGGTGGGTGGGCGACGTGAACCGCTGGTTCGTGAGGTCGGTCTGCTTCTGTTTGTCGGTGGGGAAGTTAGCGATCGTCTCGCACTGGTTGCGGCCGCGGTCGACTGCCTTGTCAGGCTTGGTGTTGACGACGTCCGGGTCGATGGCTGTCAGGGCGGCGATGTACTTTGCCTGCGTCGCCGCATCCGGCTTGGGCGGAATCCCCTTACCCTTGGGCGCCTCGGCGGCGGCCGACGGGCTACCCGTCGCCGTAGGTGTGGCGGGGCTGCTCGGAGCAGCAGCGCTGGGCGTCTTCGCCGACGCCTTGTCGGCGCCCTTGTCGGTGCCGCAGGCGGTCAGTGAGGCAGTGGCGATGACGGCCGAGAGTACGGCGATGGCGGTGCGGTGGTTCACGGTTCTCCCCTGTGCAGTGACTGTGTGCGCAAGAGTCGATCGCTCACCGTAGGCAATGGTTGTACGCCAGTGGAATCGCTTTCCGATCCTTCCACTCCAGCCGTTCCTGGGCCGCCAAAGGTGGCCGTCGCCGAGACTCGAACCGGCAACTATCGGATTAAAAGTCCCGGCAAGTGCTGCTGGATCCGCTCCAGACCCCGCCTTCCCGTCGCATCGCTCACGCATCGCTCACGCATCGCTCACGCATCGCTCACGCATCGCTCACGCATCGCTCACGCATCTGACCCGGGTGACCTGGGCTCTTGCCGCCCGGAGGGACCGGTCAGGCCCGGAGACGGCGGAGGAACTCGTCCTCGTCTACGACCTCGATGGCCTGGCCGGCGTCGAGCAGCGCCTGCGCGATCTTCAGCTTGCCGCTCAGGGTCGACCAGCGTGGGCGGGGTCAGCTGCCCAGCCACGGCGGTGTTCCATCCGCAGATGGCGAGGTGCACCGTGTGAGCCACGGTTAGTGACTCCGACCGCCCGGCGAACCCCCAGGTCAGACAGCAAAGTCCTGCTGGAGTTACTAGGCTTGCCCCATGGCCAGCCGACACGTCGCGCGCACCTGGGGGATCCATCCCGGCGGGGGATACTCCACCGTCTGGGCCGACCTCGCCGAAGGCCGGCTGACCGCGCGGGGGCGGGCCGTCGGGCTCGACCCCGAGCCGTACTGGCTGACGTACACCCTGGAGACCGGCGAGGCCTACGCGACCTCCCGGCTCCGTGTCACCGTCGAGACGGCGACCACGGCCAGGATCCTGGACTTGCGCGGCCACGAGGGTTGCTGGACGGCCGACGGAGTCCACCGGCCCGACCTCGACGGCGCGCTCGACTGCGACCTGGGCCTGTGTCCGCTGACCAACACCATGCCCGTGCTGCGCCACGGCCTGCACCAGGGGGCTCCGCCCGTACCGCATCACTTCCTGATGGCCTGGGTGTCGGTCCCCGGCCTCGACGTCAGCCCGGACCAGCAGACGTACACCCCCCTCACCCGAGACGGACACGGCGCCCGCGTCCGCTATGAGTCGGGCGACTTCCGCAGCGACATCGAGTTCGACGGCGACGGCCTCGTCCTGGACTACCCCCTCCTGGCCACGGCCCTTACGCGCTGACTGCTCGCCCGGCCGAGTGCCGCTGTGAGGCCGGAACCGCAGGGCCCGACGGCAGGCGACGGCTCCCTGGGCCGGCTCCCCGCCCTCGGGCGACGTGACTGAGGCTTCGAGGGACGGAGGAGGCGGCCGCCGCGCCCGCCGTTTCGGGACGGCCGCGACACCCCGTGGGCGTATCCATCAGACACCATCGCCACTTGCCCGCCCCACCGGCCACGCGCTGCCCGCGCTGGTTGCCGCCCGGATGGACGATTAGGGCCGTCGTAACTCGTCCTTCGGCCCTCAGCGGGTTCGATACTCGGATCGGGTGAGGCGCACCGGCCCGGGCTCACCCGGCTGTCGTGGCGGCGGCGCAGCGGAGTGCTCCGATGCTTCGCTTGCCGGGCCCGGTCGCACCCCGCGATCGTGTTCGACAACCAGGAGGGCCGCCGTGGCCGCGCAGGGCGAGTTGGACCAGGCAAGGGTGGATGCCTTCATGGAGAAGGCGCTCGGGGACGTCAGCGGGACGATGGCCGTCGGCTTGTGCCACCTGGGGGACCGGCTCGGCCTGTTCAAGGACCTCGCGGTCAGCGGGCCGACGAGCAGCCAGGAGATCGCGGACCGTCTGAACCTGAACGAGCGTTACGTGCGCGAGTGGCTGCGGGGTCTCACGGCCGCGGGCTATCTGGAGGAACCGGAGCCCGGGCGCTTCGTCCTCCCCGCCGAGCATGTCCCCGGCCTGGTCGACGAATCGGGGCCGATGTTCCTGGGCGGCGTCTACCAGATGATGCCCGCCGCCCTGGCGCCGTACGAACGTCTGATCGAGGCGTTCCGGAGCGGGGGTGGCGTGCGGCAGAGCGACTACCCGGACGTCCTGTGGGACGGCATGAGCCGCTTCACCGGCAGCTGGTTCGAGAGCGTGATGGTCGACGATTGGCTCGGTACCTTCCCTCACGTCATCGAGGGGCTTGAGCGGGGCATCGAGGTCGCGGACGTCGGATGTGGCGCCGGCCGCGCCCTGATCGTGCTGGCCAAGGCATTTCCCCGCTCGCGCTTCACGGGCTTCGACAACTTCCCGGGCCAGGTGGAGCGTGCCCGTACGAACGCGCAGGAGGCCGGTGTCGCCGACCGCGTGGGCTTCGAGATGGTCGATGCCGCTCAGGGTCTTCCCGGGCGCTATGACCTCGTCACCACGTTCGACGTCATCCACGACTCTGCGGAACCGAAGCGGCTCCTCACCGCCATCAGGGATGCGGTCAAGGACGACGGCGACTACCTGATGCTCGAGGTCAACTGCGAGGACCGCCCCGAGGACAACGTGGGCCCAGTCGCATCAATGTTGTACGGGTTCAGCGTGTTCTACTGCATGACCACGTCCCTCGCGAACGGCGGCGCGGGCTTCGGGACGTGCGGCATGCCCGAGGCAGTCGTACGCAGTATGTGCGCCGAAGCAGGCTTCGGCAGCGTGGCGCGATCCACAGCGGAGGACCCCTTCAACGTCCTCTACGACATCAAGCCGTAGGCCGACGCCCAGGCCCCTCGGAGCCCGTGTTGGAGGCCCACAGCACCGCCCGCGTGGTCGGCGGAGCCGGGATCATATGGCCAGCCAGACGTATCGAGGGCCCGCGATGTCCAGTACGTATTCGCCCTGCTCCTGGCCTGCAGGGCGCATCACGGGGGGTGGCAGCCGGTTGAGCCAGCGCTGCCACAGCCCTGCGTACGGGCCGCCTTCGAACGGGACACGGATTCCGGAGTCGATCTCTGTCACGGCGGGAGCGTACGTCGGCCGTCGCACGCTGGCGACCGTCAGGGAAGTCGTTGAATGGCGACCATCGCAGCGTCGTCGCCGAGCGTGCCGCCCGCAGCGTGTTTGAGCAGATCGTCGTGGAGGCGAGTGAGCAGGTGCTGCGGACTGGCACCGTGCCAGTGTGCGACTCGCTCCGTCAGCGGGTAGAAGGCTCCGGTGTCGTCGCGGGCCTCAAGCACGCCGTCCGTATAAAGGAGCACGATGTCGCCGGGCTCGAAGGCGAACACCTCCGCGGCGAGACTGGAATCACCGAGTGAGGCAAGGCCCAGAGGCGGCGCCGGCTGGTCTACCTCCAGGGACGTGACGTGGCCGCCGCGCAACAACAGTGGCGGCGGATGACCGCAGTTGAGGAGGTGCAGGACCGATTCGTGGTCGGGGATGTCGAGCACCGCTGCGGTGACGAACCCTTCGCCCTCGTCACCGGTGCCGGGACGCGAGCCGTCGGTGTACTCCACGGCCGGCGTCACCGCCGTCTCCAGATACACCGCGAGTCCAGGCAGGGCACCCTCCTGGTGAGCGGCCGCCCGGAAGGCCCCGAGGACAAGCGCGGCGTCACCGACCGCGTCCAGGCCCTTGCCGCGCACGTCGCCGATGATCAGCCGGGTTCCGTGAGGGGTGCGTGCTGCCGCGTACAGGTCCCCGCCGATCTGCGCCTCCGCCTCGGCCGCCAGATACAGCGAGGCGATGCGCAACGGTCCGAGCCGCTCGGGGAGCGGCCGTAGCACCACCTGCTGCGCTGTCTCGGCCACCGAACGCAATTGGACCAACTCTTTCTCGTGTACCTCGCGGAGATGGGCGAAGAACGTCACGAACACCGAGATCAGAACGAGCGCGGTGATCTGGAAGGTGTGGTTCAGGTCGGTCAGGCTGGTGCGCGCCGCCGCGACCGCCATCTGAGCCAGGACGGCAAGTGCGCCAATGGCCCCGGTGGTGCGGGGGCCGGCGAACGAAGCCGTGATGGCGGGAGCGGCGACCATGAACGGACCGACATGCACGTCAGGTGGCGCCAGAACGTCGACCACGGTCACCACAGCAATCAGTACGAGTGGGACCACCAGCAGCGCGTGGCCGAGTTCCCCCGGTCGGCGGGGACCGACCCGCGTGCTACGACGTTCCATCTTCCCTGCATACACCGCCCGCGCCGAGGCCGCCCGGCGCTCGGGTCTGTTGCGAGGTGCTCGTCACGGGCGCTCGCCGCTCCCGACCCCGGGACCTGAGCCGACCATCTCCTTCAGGACCTTCAGCGTGCCGGAGGCGCGCATCCGCGGCTACGTGGACGCCCGCAGGGGCCTCAGCCGGGCTTCAGCTCGCTGACACGAGCGATGCCCTGTTCCCGACCGCGACGGGGCAGTCCGGGACATGCAGCACCCGGGTAGCCCCGCTATGCGCCTGTGTGCACCTGTTCGCCGCCCCAGGCCACCCCCGTCCATTGCCCTGGGCGAGGGCCGGGCTCAGCCCTGTGACCTGATGTGGTCGATCACGGCGGTCAAGTCCTCCGTGGGGGAGAAGTCCACATATTCACAGTCTTCGAGCGCTACGGGCGCATGCCCGGGTGCCCAGTAGAACGCCTGCCCGGCTTCGTAGATCTCGTCGCCGTCCTTCGTCACCATCTTCAGCCGGCCCTTGAGCATGTACCCCCAGTGAGGGCAGGGGCAGAGATCACCGGCCAGGCCCTTCACCGCCGGTCGCAGGTCCGCCCCCTGGGGCAGCTGTACGAAGGCCACGGACAGGTCGCCGCCGACTGCTTGCGCTCGGAGTTCGACTCCGCCGCCCTCGATCGCGACCGGTGTGTCCTGCCTTGTTATCGCTGTCATGGATGCCTCGCTTCCTTCGGAGGCGGCGAAGCGCCTCTCTTCCAGGCTGGCCCGGAGGACCGCTGCGCGCCAGGCGGGGCATGCGGGAGGCCGGTCCCCGGTTCTCAAGTCGGCGCCGACTGTCGGACCAGCGAGGGGCCCATTGCCCAGCTCGGCCCGGTAGCCCAGGTCGCCGCACTGCACGGCGAGCTCCGCAGGTCGGTGGCTGCCAGCGCCAGGCTGGCAGCCACGAAGGCCAGAGATTGTCTTCGTGCGGGAGCGCGCGTCCGTGTACTGGTGCTTACTCGCGGTGGGCGGGGTGCCCGTCGGTGAGGAGACTGCCGTACGCCAGGCACAGCACGGGGAAGCCGAGCTCGTCCAGGGCGAGGCGAGCCGTCTCCGCGTTGGAGGGCCGGTGCCCGGTCGCCGTGTCGATCAGTTCGATGACGTAGTGCAGGCCGCCGCCGACGAGGGCGAACCACGCCTGATTCTTGCTGAACGTCTCGCTGTGCACGGGGACCAAGCGGGCCGCGGCCTGCTGGATCTGCTCGCGGGCGACTTCGTGCCGTGTCCCCTCGGACAGGAAGGTGGTGGTCAAGGGTGTGTCCTTGCTGGTCGGGGTCGCGCCGGGGTGAATCGTACGGGCCTGTGCTCTGGTGCAACCGCTCGTTGAGCGCTTCGGTGGCGGTTGCCGCGAGCTGAGGTTGTGGAGTGGAGTGATCGACAGACGACGAGGCGGCAGACGAGCGCGGCCCTCATGGTTTGACCGCAACCGCCAGAAGGCCGTGACCTAAGCACGCGCTGCGCGGCAGACGAGGACGCCGCCGAGGCAGGTGACCCTGAACGCGCCTTCCACCCGGATGGTTTCGTCCACCCGCTCTCGGGCCCGTTCGACCGTCTCCTTGAACGGCACACCCATCTGGTCGGCCCACGCCTCGTACGAGGCCAGATGGGCGACCACAGGCGCGGCGTCGGTCACCTCGATCAACCCCCGGTAGGGGGGATCGTCCGGACATCGTCGAAGACGGCGCCAAGGACGGTGGGGGCGTCTTCCAGGGTGAAGGGGGCGGAGAGCTGTACCCGTGCGGGGCCCTCCAGGATGCCGAGGACATCGCCTGCGGCTCGTCGCCAGAGGTCTTCCAGTTCTCGCTTATCAGTCCTGCTGTTGGTGGACGCGATGGCGATGCCGTCCCCGGCCAGGACGCGGTCAGCTCCTGGGTGGCTCGGGCCTGGTCCTCGACGTGGTAGAGCATGTGCATGGCCAGGACCGCGCCCAGCGCCCCGTCGGCGATCGGGAGCCTCTGGACGTCTGCCGCCACGGCTCCTTCGATACCCGCCAGGATGCCGGGAGAGATGTCCATGGGGAGCACGGCCAGGTCCGGCCGGTCGGCGCGTACCCGCTGCACGAACTTTCCGTTGCCGCAGCCCACGTCCGCTACTGCTCCGCGTATGCCGGCCAGCTCGCCCACGACGATGCCGGGGAGGTCGTGTCGTGGGGTCTGCCATTGGTAGAGGGACTGGCGGGCTGCGAGGTGCTGGCCGTTGCCGTACGCCTGGTGGAGAGCAGGCGCCGGTCGGTCACGGAAGGGTCGTTCGCGGGCTGGGTGGTCATCGCGGCTCCGTGGGTGTGCTGACGAGAGCGGGCCGGGTGGTCGCCTCGTGGATGTGCTCCCGAAGATCGACCACCGGCCGTGAGTCACGGTACGGCTCTGCTAAAGCTCGCGAAGCGCGGTCAGGACCTGTCCCAGCAGGAGTGGGGTTGTATCGCGCCGGGCATCAGACGGTTCGCTGAGGGCGGTCGTAGGCCGGGCCGGGACCTCGGCCCAGACGAACTTGCCAGGGTGTGGACGGCGGGGGTGGTAGCCCCAGCGGGTGGCCATGGTGGCGGTGAGCAGGAGGCCGCGACCGCCCAGGGCGCTGTCGCTGGGGGACTGGGGTGTCGGCGGGCGGGGGTCGTTGTCGCCGACCTGGAGGACGACGCCCGTCGGGGTTGGCCAGAGGCGCAGGAGGATCGTGTCCGGAGCGGGCCGTGTGGCGCCTGGTGGCCCCAGTGGACGTGCATGCTGGATGGCGTTGGTGGCGAGCTCCGAGACGAGAAGGCGGGCCACTTCGGTGCCTTCGGCGGGGAAGTGCCAGTGTTGGAGTACATCGACGGTGTGGCAACGGGCCCAGAAGACGGCGTTCGGGATGGCTGCGAGCGCGAGATCGCTGACGAGAGGCAAGGGCTGGCTCATGCGGGTGGCTTCCTCGACGGCGTGGCCAGGTGGCGTGCGGTGTGCCGTGGGCTGAGGGGGCGGCCCCCGGGCGGCGGGAGGGGTGCCTCCCGGGGGCTCGCCGGTTTGCGCGGGCTACTTCGTCGCGATCACGTAGACACTGCCCCAGCGGCGCTTCGGGTTGGCCAAGGTGGGGTCGAAGGTCCACGGCTCGACGGTGGTGAAGCCGGCCTCGGTGAAGAGCTGGACGAGCTTCTCGTGGTCGTAGGCCCACAGGTGCTGGGTGTACGTGGGGTCGTCGTCCTGGTCTCGGAAGACGAGGTTGACGAGGTCGAGTTGGGTGTTGATGTCGCCGAGGCAGTTCCGCTTGGCGTACCAGCGCTCGATCATCTCGGCGGAGGTGTCGAGGGGGCTGGGGTAGCGGCTGAGTGCGAAGGCGGCGTCGGGGACGCCCGTGATGATCTGGCCGCCGGGCGCGAGGACGCGGTGGGCCTCGATGGCGTACTGCTTGGCCGAGCGGGGGTAGCCGATGTGCTCCAGGAAGTGCTCGGAGAACAGCGTCTGGGCGGTGTCGTCGTGCAGGGGGATGCCCTCGCGGACGTCCCAGAGAAGGTCGGCCGGCGGGACGGCGTCGATGTTGAAGAAGCCGTTGATCCGGTGGGTGCCGCCGCCGATCTGGACCTTGGCGGGCTTGTGGTCGATGCGGCCGTTGGGCCAGGCGCGCCGGCTGGTGTGGTGGTAGCGGTGGAGTTCGATCTCGCGGGCGGCAGCGCGGAGGCCGCGGGCCAGCCCGTGGGTGGTGGCCGGGTCGTCGAGGAGGGAGGCGATCTGCTCGCCGAGGAGGTCGACCGAGGGCATGCCGGAGGTGCTCATGACAGGGCTCCTGATCACGAGGGGGCTGGGTGAGGTGGCGCTGTGGGTGACGTGGTGGGTTACGCGGCGCTGGGCGCCGGGGCGGTCCACTGCTTGTTGCGCATCAGCGTGTACTTGATGTCCACCAGGCGCGGGGCGATGGTGAGGGAGAGCTCCTCGGCCGGGTGGAGGTGGCCGGTGTCGTCCTGCTCGGCTCGCCAAATTCGGTAAGCCAGGTTGGGGTAGGCCGGGTTGATGCCGATCTCGCCCTTGGGCATCGTGCCGTTGAACGGGGCAACGATGTCCATGTGATTCCAGTAGTTCCAGGCCTGCAGCGCCTTGTACTGGTCGAAGTAGAAGTAGAAGTCGGGGTAGCGGCCGAAGGTCCGCAGCTCCCGGTGGATGAGGTGGCCCAGGAGCGGGCCGAGCTGGGTGGCGAGGGCGTCGAACTCCCAGCGGGTGTGGTGCCAGGCTTCGGGGATCTCGCCGAGGGTGAAGAGCCGTGCGGCCACGAGGTGGCTGATGCGCTCGACGAGGTACGTGGCGGCGTGCTTGGGGTCGATGGCGGGATCGACACGGCGCAGGAGCGTGGCCAGCTCGTCGGGCCGCGGGCGGAACTTCGCGAGGTCGAACTTGCCGGACAGGGCCGGGAAGGAGGCGAACAGCAGTTCCTTATAGAGCCAGTTGTTCAGCTCGCCCAGTTCCGCCAGGCGGCGGGTGTGGCGCGAGGTGGAGTGGAGCATCAGGTACTCCGCCACGGCTTCGAAGTAGAGGTAGCCGAGGATCGGCAGGCGGGGGATCGTCTCGTCGAGCTGCTGGAGGAAGGCTTCTGGGGCGATGGCCGTGCCCTGGTAGGCCACGGTGGCGGCGGTGGCGAGGAAGGCGGCCGAGTTCTTGACGCTGGCCACGACGGTCTCGCGGAGCTGGTGCCGCTCGTTCTTGCTGAGGAGGTATTCGAGGTGGCTGTAGATCTGCAGATGGATGAGGCCCAGCCGGAGGTAGTCGATGCCGGCCAGCCCTCGGTACGACTCCGGTGGCGTGTCGATCTCGATGATCAGTGGGGTGGGCCTGCGGTCGGTGATGCCGAGCTTGGCCAGGAAGGCCGGCGCCTCCCTGGTCAGGACGTACGAGGCCAGGTTGTGCATGCGGAAGCCCTGCTCGGTCGGGGTGAGCGGCGCGCAGTAGATGCTTCCGACGAGGCAGCCGCCGGAGGGGTAGAGCATGCCCTCCTGGTTGATCTCCTCCAGCGCGTGGGTGACGTGGAGGAGGTGCAGCTTGCCCTCGCCGCTCAGGGTGTCGAAGAGGGCGTTGCGGCGCAGCAGATGGCCGTTCGGGGTGCCCTCCGCGAGGCGCTGGTCCCATGCGGCTGACTGGGCCGCAAGTGGGTCGACGGGGTCGGCAGGGCTGGGGGTGAGGCCGCTGCCGTAGAAGGCGTGGGCATCGGCCCACAGGTGGTAGGCGTCGAGGAAGTCCATGGTCACACCAGCCCTGCCTCGGCCAGCGCGAAGCGGACGGCCTCAGGGCTGCTGGCCCCTGCCAGGTGGGCCTTCTCGGAGGTGAGGACCAACTCGAAGGCCAGGCCGCGGTACTGGTCGAAGGCCGGCTCGCGGACGTGCCGGGCGTCCGGCCACCAGGTGGCCTTCGGGAGCCGGTACCGGTCGAGGGCGTCGGCGGCCTTGAGGATGTCCGCCAGCGACTCCGTCTTCGAGTGGTCGTGCCAGTCGTCGGCGGTGAAGGCGTCGTACGGGACGTCGTGCAGTCGGACGGCGGTCGCCGCCTGCACGATTCGGCGGGGGGTGGCTGTGAGGCCGAAGTGGCCCCACACGGTGTCCGCGTTCGCGGCGAGCCAGATGGCCGCCCGGGCACCGTGCCCCTGGTCGTCCTTGTCGTGACGGCGCTGGCAGTCGTGGACGGCCGCGGCCACGACCACCGTGGCGGTGTCGGCTTCGTCGAGCCCGTGGCTGTCGGCGAGTACGGCAGCCAGTGCGGCCGTACGCATGCTGTGACGGACGCCGTGGATCGAGGTGTACAGGCGAGGCGTCGCCATCCAGGCGGCCGGCAGCGTGGACTGCTTCAGTAGACTCCGCGCGGCCGAGGCCAAGGCCGGCTGCGCTGTCGTCGTGAAGTCGGGTCGGTTCTCTTCGATCCACTCGACGGTGGCCCGGTCCATGTACTGGTGGAGCGGCAGCTGACGACGGGCAGCCTGGTCGATCAGGGTTGCGGTTGCTGGGACCGTGCTCATGTGTGCCCACCCCCTTTGGTGGTCTCCGCGGTGACGTGCTCCTACCTGAGTGGCGCGGCCTGCTGCTCGCGCTCCTTGCGGTCCTGCTCGGCGGCCTCGAAGGCAGCGGTGAAATCGGCCAGCTCCTGCTCGGTCATCAGCGTGACGCCCAGCTCCGCCGCCACATCCATGATCTTGGCCGTTGCTTCGTCGCGGGCGGCGTCCGAGGCGTCGTCGTCGAGCAGCAGCTCGAACTCGGCGTGGTAGCCCCACGCCTCGCTCCACTTGACCGCGATCTCGACGCCGTCGAAGCGGTAGTTGTGCCGGAAATTGAACGCCTCGTGCATGGCGGCCTCGAAGCCGAGGCCGTTGAACACCTTCACCGCGGCGGGCACGTCGGCGGGGGCGATCGCGAACTCCGTCTCCGCGAACGCGGAGCCCTGTCCGATCTTGCTCTCCTTGAGGGTGATCTTGGCGGTGCCGGCGGCGGTGTTGTCGGTGACCTTCAGCAGCTGGTCGGGCAGCACGTAGAAGTAGATGTGCTTGTCGTCGTTGCCGAGGTCCTCGCCATCCGCCTTCAGGCGGGCGACCAGCTGGTCGTGGGACTCCTTGGGGAAGCGGGCCCGCATCTCGATCTCGATGGCCACGGGGTGGTGTCTCCTCGTTTCAGGCATGGCGAAGCCAGCCGGACCCTGCCGTGGGGGCCCTGTCCGGTTGGCCACGCGCTGTGAAATTGGTGCTCAGGGTGGGTGGCGCGGCTGGGCCGGGGCCCCGCCGCACCGCTCGTGTGTCAGCCCAGGTCGCCGAAGCGGGCCTGGACCACACCGGAGTGCAGGTACGTGGGCAGCTGGACGCCGCCCACCGACGAGCGGCTCGTGGCGACCTGCTCCTCCGTCTCGCTGGGGAAGCCCTCCAGGAGACGGAGGCACTGCTGGACCCACTCACGCGACGCGGGCCAGTCGCCCAGATCGCGGTGGCGTACCGCCAGGGCATAGGCGGTCTCGGTCGCCGCCCAGCGGTCGCTCACCAGCTCACGCTGGAAGATCGACTCCAGTTCGTCGGTGGACGCCAGGCGGGTCTGGTTGGTCATGGTGCCCTCTCAGATCAGACGTTCGTACCCCAGTGGTGTTCAACGCGTCGGCGTCCCACCGGTGACGCCGTGGTCCGCCGTCAGTACGTGTAGATCTCGGCCAGCGTCTTGTAGTCCTGCAGCTCGTCCTTGTCGAACCACAGCTCCACCTCCTGCTTGGCCTCCTCCGCGTTGCCGGAGGCGTGCACGAGGTTCGCGACCGCCTTGCCGGAGGCGATGCTGGCCGCGGCGCTGTAGTGGGACAGGTCGCCTCGCACGGTGCCGGCGGGGGCCTGGTTCGGGTAGGTGCTGCCCACGATCTTGCGGACCGTGGCGATGGCGTCGTAGCCCTCCAGCACCAGGGCGATGACCGGCCCCTGCTGCATGAATGTGGAGGTGACGTTATAGACCTCCGACCCGAGCCGTTCTTCCAGGTCGAAGTAGTGGCGGCGAGTGAATTCCTCGTCCATCCACTTCATCTTCGTTCCGACGATCTTCAGCGCGGCGTCCTCGAACCGCGTGATGACCCTGCCTGCCAGGCCACGCGCCAGCGCATCGGGCTTCAGTAGGACGAGCGTGCGCTCCACGGTGTGTGCCTGATCCTCGGGCATTGTCTCCCTTTCGCCTTACTAGCAACCGGAGATGACGGGCGATCAGCCGTCACCTGCTGAGGTTACCGGCGTCGGTGAAGCGGCCGGGACGACCAGCGGTGTCCCGTGACGATCAGAGGTGGATGGGGCCTCTGCAGAGACTGGACCGAGGATTCGAATTCAGCCAACTTCCCTGTCCCTCCTATCCAAAGAAGCCGCGCATCTAATATCTCCCTGTGGTCGTCCGGCGCCCTTGCGCCACTCGATAGGGCTCTGGATTCGGAGCGTCGATCAGGTGATTCCTTGCCCCGGTGACTCCCATACTTCCGGGGTGCGCGCTGCGCGACCATGAAGCGCCAGTGCAGTTGGAGTGCACCTTCGGCAGGCGGGTTCCTGCACCGAGAGCGGCGACGACGAAGGGGCGGCGCGTGGAAGTAATCGAGCTCTGGAGCGGGCGGTACGCATGCATCCTCCAGTCCGCGCTCCGGCTCACCAACGAGCAGTTCGCTGCCCAGCTCGGCATCGCCGTCCGAACCGTCGCGGCCTGGCACGCCGACCCAGCTGTCGTGCCGCGCAAGGAGATGCAACAACTCCTGGACTCAGCCCACGAGCAGGCCCCGTCGGGAGCCCGTCAGCGGTTCTCCCTCCTGGTCGCGAACGAGCACCGACCTGCCGCGCCGGGTCCCGCCGGTGCCCAGGCGCTTCGGGTCGCCATCGCCGTGGTCACCCGTGACCATCAGGTCCTGCTGGTGTGCCGACGGCACGACGACGCGTCGGGCATCACCTGGCAGTTCCCCGCAGGCGTGATCAAACCCGGTGGCAAGGCCGAGACCACCACGGTGCGGGAAACCCTGGACGAGACAGGGGTCCACTGCGCCGTACGCGATCACCTGGGTAGCCGCCTCCACCCGGTGACCGGAGTGCTCTGCGATTACTTCCTGTGCGAGTACCTGGCAGGCGAGGCCGCCAACGCCGACGCCGAGGAGAACGCGGACGTCATGTGGGTTCCGAAAAATTCGCTCACCCGGTTCATCCCCGTCGATACGATCTTCCCACCCATCCTGGCAGTGCTGGAGGAGTAGACGTGACGCAGCAGAACGCTGAGGAGCGACCGGGCATCGCCGCGGCAATCGTGGTGCACGAGGGACGCGTGCTCATGGTGCGGCGCCGGGTCAGCGAGGGCCAGCTCTCCTGGCAGTTCCCCGCCGGCGAGGTCGAGCCCGGCGAATCCCGCGAGGACGCCGCCGTACGCGAAACACAGGAGGAGACGGGCCTGACGGTGAAGGCGGTCAAGCTCCTCGGCGAGCGGGTCCACCCGGCTACCGGCCGACTGATGTCCTACACCGCCTGCGAGGTGATCGGCGGCCACGCGCACGTCGCGGACACCGAAGAGCTGGCCGAGCTCGCATGGGTTACCCACGCAGAGATCCCGCAGTACGTCCCCTACGGCCTGTTCGGGCCGGTACAAGAGCACCTCGATGCAGCTCTGACCCGCTGACGAAGGCCGTTGAAGCGTGCGGCGTCGCCCCTTGCGTTGCACGGAACATGCCGGGCCCTATCAGGCCGCGATGTTCCTTCGGGGAACATTCGACCGTTCCTTCGGGGAACACATGCCGTGTTCCCCGAAGGAACATGGCGACCTTCGGGCTACCGGCTGCCTCGGCGGGGTGGTTGCTGTCGTGAGGGAACAGGGACGGCTGCGCTCGAACCCTGGCGGGTGGTGCTCGCGGAGTCGGGGTGAGCGGGCCTTTCACCTGCCACGCCGACGAGGCGGTGCAGCCGCCAGACGAGGACGTCGCTGATCGAGGTGGCGGTGTCGAGTTCTCGTCGTCGGGTGGATTCGGCGAGTAGGACGGTTGGGTCGTGGCCGGCCTTGTGGACGTCGGCGAGGGTGGCGGCCAAGGCGGGCCAGCTGGGCTCGGCGAGGATCTGCTCGGCCAGGTCGGGGAGTGCCTGGCGGACGAGGGTGGCCTGCCGCTGCTGCACCGTGACGGTGAGGCTGAGGCCGCGTTGGTGGATCACGGTCAGGGGCTGGATGGCGGCGGCCTGGTAGGCGGCGTGCAGGTGTTCGGCTGCTTGGCGGGCGGCTTCGGCTTGCTGGTCGTGGTGGCGGGTGTGGTGCCACTGCTGGGCTGCGACGACGGCCAGGAGCAGGGCGTCGAGGAGGACCGCGAGGAGGGCTCCGTCCTTGGGCGCGGGTTCACGCACGATCGCCTTGATGGCCCGGCGTGTGGCCTGGGACTGCTGATGTTGGGCGCGGATGCGGGAGCGGCTGGCCCGCTCGAATGCGGCTGCTGCCTGGGCCAGCTGGGGCCTGTAGCTGGCGGGGGCGATGAGGGGGAGGGCGTCGAGGGTTTCGGCGAGCACGGTGATGTGCGCCTGGCCCGCAGCGTCGTCAGCGTCGTCGAGAACGTCAGGGATCCGGTCGGCGGCGTCGGCGACCTGCTGCCATGCCGTTCGCCGGCGTCCGGAGTGCTGGCTCGTGGAGTTGGGTTCGGTGGGCGCGAGGCGTTCGCTGATCTTGGGGTAGGACAGGTCGGGGGCGAGGGTGGAGCCTGAGAACCACACCGGCTCGCCCTTGGCGTTCTTGTCGTCGGCGAGGGCGACTTTGTAGCCGCGGATGTCGCCGGAGGGGAAGTGCTGGATGTCCACCAGCACGCCCGCGCTGCGGAGGATGGCGAAGAACTCCTCGGTGCCCGTGGCAGCGGCCACCGTTGTGCGGACGGTGGCGCGCAGCCTCTCCCGGGGTGTGGCGGTGTGCCCAGCGCGCAGGGCCTTCTCCTGCTCGGCGCGGGTGGGGCGTTTGGCGGCGGTGCGGTCGCCGCGTACGACCTGGCGCAGGCCGTACTCCTTCTCGATCGCGGCGCACTCCTTGTCGGCGCGCGGGAAGTCGTTCCAGTGGCGGGCTGGGGTGAGATCGCCTCGGACCTTGGTGGCGACGATGTGGATGTGGTCGTCGGCGTGGCGGACCGCGACCCAGCGGCAGGCGTCGGGGTCGCCGGCCGGGGCGATGCCAGTGGCGTTCAGTACCCGGCGGGCAATCACCGCCCACTCGTCGTCCGTCAGGACCCGGTCCTCGGGCGCGGCCCGCACCGAGCAATGCCACACGTGCTTCTCCGGTGCCCGGTCGCCAGCCTGCTTGACGCGCAGGTCGAGGACGGTGGCGAGCTGGGTGAGTGTGGCCTCCTCGTCGCGGCCGGGGTCGGGGGCGAAGCCGTCGAAGGACGCCACAAGGTGGGGGTCGGTGTGTTCGTTGGCGCGGCCGGGGCCATAGAGGTAGTTCAGGACGCCACGGGTGTTGGCGCCGGCCTTGCCGATCTTCGCGATCAATCAGGCCGCCCTCTTCGATGTGGCGGCTTTGTCTGACGCCACATCGATCGCGGTGGCGGCGTTACGGGCCAGACCGAGGACACGTGCCGCTTCCCCGAGGAGCGCTGTGTCCCCAGGCTGTGGATGGCCGCCGGAGTTCAGTTTGCGGGCGATCTGGTTGACGTTGGTGCCGATCCTGGCGACCTCGGTCCGCAGGGCGGCAAGTTCGTCGATCAGGTCATCGTGGGAGGTCCGCTGGCCGGGCACCGCGAGGTCACCCGCAAGGTGGGACACGACGAGAGCGCCGACGAAGTGGGCGCCTGCCAGGTTCAGACGACGGGCCTCGGCGAGGATCTCGGTGTGCTCTTCGGCGCTGTAGCGGACGTCGACACGCATCTTGCGCTGCTCGGTCTCACGGGCGCGGCGGCGGGCGATCCGGTACAGCGCGGCCTCGTCGGCGGCCCGTACGACGGGCTGGCCGGCGTCGGCGGCACCGGCCGCCTCCTGCCCCGGTGCGCCCTCGCGCCGGGGTTCTGCCTTCGCCACCCCCGGGGCGGAGGCGGTGTTGGACCGGCCCTTGGACGGTCCAACGCCATACCTTGCTGCCTGGTCTGGGGCTGGGGTACGGGCGGTGTGCTGCTGGTGGACGGCGAGATGGGGCTTAGGCATGTTGGGTCCTTCTTCGGGGGTGGGTTCGCCTCAGGGGGGCGGAGTGGGGGAAGGCGCGTGCTCACCCGCGGTGCCGGCGCGGGTGGGAGGCTGGATCAGCGGACGGCGGCGCGGTGCTCGTCCAGCTCGGCCTGGAGGATGTCCTTGGCCTCCTCGGCGAGGTCCTTGTTGATGGTGAAGCCCCTGTCGCGGACTGCGGTCTCGATGCGACGGCGGGAGGCGTGTCCGGCCCGGCCGGGCTGCGCGGTGCGGCCCATCTCGATCGCCTGCTCCAAGGTGGCGCTGGGCTTGCGTCCCTTGTGCTTGGGCGGGCTGTCGATTTCCGCCACTTGTTTCCGGTCGGGCGCCGCCACAACCCGGCCGGGCTTCGGCGCTGTGGGGGCGGGCGCATCGCTGTCCGCGGTGGCCTGTGCGGGCTCGAGCCTGGTGGCGGTCTTGGGGCAGGCAGTGGCGTGGGCGCCGGCCGTGTTGTGGCGGGCGTCGGGTTGGCGATGGACGAGGAGGTAGAGGTGGACGGCTCCGGCCAAGGCGAGCGGGGCGATGGCGGAGATGGTGCCGACGGTGATGTCGTCCAGGAGGAGGCCGCCGTGGCGGGCCTGCTGGTTGAGGCGGATGGCGTGGAGCACGTTGGCCCAGATGCTGGTGAGGGTGGCGAGACCGACTAGGGCGGACACGTAGAGGCGGGCGCGCAAGGGTGCGGTCCTCAGGATGAGAAGGGCGCCGATCCCGATGGCGATGAAGCCGTCGATGACGAGGGGGAAGGCGTACGTGAGGATGGGATGGATGTGGCTGGCAGCGGCCATCTGACGCAGGGCGTCGTAGGAGAGTGCGAAGGCGGCGCACGCCATGAGAGCGACTCCGGTGCGGATCGGCCTGGACAGGACGGTCCGGCCGGGGAATGAGGTAGACGGGGAAGGGACGGCGGAGGAGGCCAAGCGTGATGCTCCAGAGGCTGCGGGAGCCCCACCTGGGCGGCCTGCGGCGGGAGCAGGCGCCTTGGTGGATGGGCTGATACCGGTGGGCGCTTACGCTTCCCCCTCCCTAAAGAGGGGGAAGCACGTAAGCGCTTAGGGGCGGACGAGTCGTTCGTTCGGCCGTACGCGCCTGACCTGCGGTTTCGTGAAAAACGAATGCGGTGTAGGCGCTGCGTAGGTGTGTTCTGGCCGGTCGGGCGCGTACGGGTCCGCGTACGCGCCCCAGGGTCAGGAGACGACGACGGTCATGTGGCGGGCGGGTGCGGCGGTCCAGCGGGTGGCCTGGCCTCCGCCGGAGCCGCCTCCCGCGCCGGTCTCCTGGGCTGCGTGGCCGCTCGTGGCGAGGTTCTCCAGGCGGCGCCGGGCCTTGGCGATGTCCGCCTGGCTGGGGCTGGTCTCGCCGGTGATCTGCTCGGCGAGCTGGCGGGCGGTCAGGCCGCGCGTACCGGCCTGGCGGAGCAGGGTGAGGGGGTCGAGGTGGGTCTCGACGCGGGAGGTGCCTCGGGTGTGGTCGTGGGTGATGGGCAGGGGCCCGATCTCGTCGTTGACCGTCTTGAGGTGGTGGAGGTGGACGATCGGGTCGCCCGCCGCCCCTGCGAGGAACAGGACGCTTCCGGCGCCGGCGGTGAACCAGGCGGAGCCGTAGACCTGGTCCAGGATGGGTCGCTGGTTGCGTGAGGCGTCCTGTCCCTGCTTGCGCTGGTGGTGCAGTTCCATCAGCTGGACGCCGTCGCGAAGGAGCTGCTGGCGGGCGTTGTTGTAGGCGAGCCCGGCCTCGTCGTCGGTCAGCTTGCCGACGACGTCCTTGAGGCTGTCGATGACCACGGTGTCGGCGCCGTGCTCGGCGGCGAGCTCGGCGAGCAGGTGCGGCTCGGCGATCAGGGAGGCGGGCAGCGGCCCAGACCAGAAGACAAGGCGCTGGCGCAGGATCTTCTCGTCCACTGGCCGGATGATCCGGCTGAAGGCGCGGGCCAGCTGGCTGGGCCGGTCCGCGGCGATGTAGAGGACCTTCTTGCCCTCCTGCACGGGCATGTCCAGCACCTGGGCGATCAGGCCGATGCGGGCCAGGACGACCTGCTGGGCGATGGTGGACTTCCCCACCCCGGGCGGGCCGACCAGCATCAGGCTCTCGCCGGCTGCCCAGGCCGCCTTCCCCGGTGCGCCCCAGATCGGCTCGGTGTCGGTGGCCGTGTCGGTGACGAAGGCCCAGCCGTCGAGGGCGTAGCGCTGCAGGCGTCCGCCGGAGCTGCGGCGGGATCGGTCGGTGACCTCCTGCAGCGAGGCGTTCAGCAGGGTCCTGACCTCTTCGGGGTCCGCGCCCTCCGAGGTGGCGCCTTGCAGTACGCGGACCGCCATGGCCTGCATGGAGCGCAGGTCGGCCTGCTGCCGGACGATGTCGGCGTAGTACTCGGCGCCCGACCCGACCGCTGCGGACGACGCGAGGGTGTGCAGGTAGGTGGCTCCGCCGACGCGGTTCAGGTCGCCGGTGCGCTGGAGCTGGTGGCCGAGTGCGATGGGGTCGGTCGGCGCCTGCTGTCGGCGCAGTTCCACCAGGGCATGCCAGATGGTGGTGTGCGCGGGGTGGTAGAAGTCGCCCGGCTCCAGGATTTGGCGGAGGCGGTCGATGGCCTCGCTCTGGTAGACGCATGCGCCGAGTACCGCCATCTCGGCTGCCTCGTTGCGCGGCACGTTCATCGACCCGGCCGCCGCGAGGGTGGAGGGCTGGGCGAGCTGTGCGGTCAGGGGTGTGCCTGTGGGCCCGATGGCCGTAGGGTTGGGCATGGATTCCCTCCCCGGAGTGCATACGGCCCTGGCAGGCCGCACTCCCGGTTGATCGTCTTGATGGGTGGTCATTCAGGGAGCCGTTCGTGGCCTCCGGTGCGCTAACACCGGGGGCCGCTCCCATTTCCGGGCGCGGCGGGCCATGTCCGGGACCAGAAGCATCGTGTGTACTGGCCGCACAGTCAAGCCCCAACTTTGAATCTCCTGCGCACAATATTTGTGCTGCGGATGCGCAAGATGGGGTTGAGTCTGTGCGATCGCCAAGTTAACGTGGTGGTATGACGCAGAACGACTGGCAGGGGCGCCTCACGCAGCACGTGGCCGACGCCGTGCGCCACTATCGGAAGGACCGGGGGCTCAGCGCTCAGGCCCTCGCGGACGCCTGCGGCAAGCTCGGATACCCGGTTCAGCGGACCTCCATCGCCAACCTGGAGAACGGCCGCCGGTCCGGCGTGGAGCTCGCGGAACTCTTGGTCCTCGCCAAGGCCCTGGAGATCCCGCCGATCATGCTCATGCTGCCCGTCGGCATGGCCGGCGCGGTCGAGGTCGTACCCGGGGAGGAGCTCCCCATCTGGAACGCCATCGCCTGGATCAGCGGCGAGACCCTCCTCGGCAGCGAGCCGAACCCCGGCACCGCCAACGAGATCATCTTCGAGCTGCGCATCCACGCGCAGGCCGTCAACCAGGTGCAGAAAGCTATCCAGCTCGCCGAGGAGACCCAGCAGCACGGCCTGTACCGCAATCAGCGCCTGAACGGCAGGAGCATGCGCGAGGCCATCCAGGCGTACGCCAAGGACAGTGTCATCGATCTCCGCGATTACCGCCGCAAGCTTCGCGCGCGTGGCATCGAGCCGCCGGCTCTCCCCGAGGACCTCCAGTTCCTCGACGAAGTCCAGTAGCACCCTCTGTCCTGGCTCACACGCGGTGTTAGCGCGCCGCGAGCCAGGACCGCAGCCACAGGCTGCATGACCACCCATCACACGATCCCGCCACCGGAGTGCCAGCTCCAGCGGGAAGGAGTCCCCGTGCGCCAAAACCAACCCTCGTTGTGCCACTGCTCCATATCCCGTGCCTCCCTCACCCGAGGCGGTGCGCGATGACGAAGCGCAAGCCGCCGACCGACTCCGGCCTGCCGCGGCTGTTCGGTCCTGATGAGATCGCCAACGCCCTCGGCTGCTCTGCTTGGTGGGTCCGCGACCGTGCGCGTCGCCGCCTCATTCCGTTCACGTACGTCGGTGGCGCGTACCGCTTCACCACTGACCACCTGGCCGAGATCATCCGCCTCCACGAGGAGCGGCCCGCAGAGGCCGCCCACCCCGCCAAGCCGACTGCTCCTGCGCGCACGGCCGGCTCTCCGCAGGCCCGTTCCGCTTCTGGCCCCGGCATGTCCCTGCCCGGCACCCGGCTGAAGGCCCGGCCGCCCCGGCGCCTCCTCGATGCCCAAGCCCGCTACGGGACCGCCGCCTAGACCTGCCCACGACAGAGAGGGGGATACGTGGGCTACGCGGAGAAGCGCAGCACCTATTGGCGAGGCCGGTACAAGCTGGCCGACGGCAAGTACGGCACGGTCCAGGACACCACCGGCGTGGTGGTCAAGTTCGCCACCAAACGGGAGGCGAAGCAGGCCGCCGACGCCGAAGAGGTGACCGTACGGCGCGGTGAATGGCGGGACCCGGCACGCGGACAGGAGACCTTCGGCGATTACGCCGGCCGCTGGTACGACGACCAGGACCTGGCCGCCTCCACCATGCAGAACTATCGGCGCCACATCGAGGAGCACCTGCTCCCAGAGTTCGGCGACATGGCCCTCGGGGGCGTCCTGCGATCCGACGTCGACCGGTGGGAGAAGGCGGAGAAGTCCGAGTACGCCGCGTCGAGCGTCAAGACCTGGCGCGCGACCCTTCACCTCATCCTGGCCGACGCGGTGGACGAAGGACTCATCACGTCCAATCCGGCGACGAAGCGGCGCGGGCGCGGCAAGCGCGCGGGCCGTTCCCGGGATCGTGGGCCGGAAAAGGTGGTCACCGACGCGCTCGGTGTGTTGCTCATAGCCGAGCGAGCAGCGCTGCTCTCGGGTCGCGACGACGAGTTCATCGCCGTGGTCCTCAAGGCGTACACCGGCATGCGCTGGGGCGAAATCGTCGGCCTGGAGACGGAGTTCGCCCGCCAGGGCTCGGTCCGGGTCGAATGGCAGCTGTACGAGCTCGACTCCGGCGAGCTGGTCCGCTGCCCGCCCAAGGACGACAGCTATCGCACCATCGACGCACCGGACTGGCTGTCCGCCCTGGTTGCCAACCACATCGCTCGTACGAAGCCGAGTCCATGCCCCTGCCACGGGAGGGTGTACGTCTTTCAGGGCCAGGGCACCGCCCGCACGGGCGGCCACCAGGGGGCGAAGCTCGTGGACGTGGCCCGCCGCGCCGAGGTCTCCACCGGCACGGTGTCCAACGTGCTCAACCATCCTGACCGGGTTCGGGAGGACACCCGCGTCCGTGTGGAACTCGCCATCACCCAGCTTGGCTTCGTGCGTGGTGGGGTCCCGAGCGAGCACGCCGCCCACTGGCGGCGCAATGGCTTCGCCACCTGGCTCTTTCAGCCGTCCGCCACTGGCTGGTACCCGAAGAAGGCCCCGCAGGAGGCACGCCCGGTGCCGCTGCTGGGTGCCCCCTGGCCCGGCGTTCCGGTGCGGGGTCGCAACGCCCAGGGCCGCGCGGACGCCTGCTGGACTCCGATCGCGAAGGGCCTCACGCCGCACGGTCTCCGTCACTCCCACCGCACGGTCATGGAGGACCTGGGGACGGAGAAAGTTCTCATGGACGAGCGGATGGGCCACATCGACGGCTCGGTCTCGGCCCGCTACGCGCACGTGACCCCCGGCATGCGCCGGCGGCTCCTCGTAGGCCTGACCGGTCGGTGGGAAGAGGCACTGGAGGCTCGCCGGGAGATGAGTCCGCAGTCACCGGTCACCGTTGTCGACCGACTCCTGAAGGCGGCAGGTCCTCGCTGACCCGCCGGACGCGGGGGGGGTGCCCCTATGAGTTTGGTCAAGCTGATGGGGCGGGTTGGGGTTCGTAGAAGGTGCCGTCTCGGAGCATGGCGAAGAGGACGTCGGCTCGTCGTCTTGCGAGGCAGAGGAGGGCTTGGGTGTGGTGTTTGCCCTGGTTGATCTTCTTGTCGTAGTAGGCCCGGGAGACCGGGTCGGCGAGAGCGGCGAACGCGGAGAGGAAGAAAGCCCGTTTGAGCTGCTTGTTTCCGCGTCGGGACGGTTGCTCGCCCCGGATCGACGAACCGGAACTGCGGGTCGTCGGGGCGAGACCGGCGTAGGCGGCGAGGTGGGCCGCGGACGGGAACGAACTGCCGTCACCGACGTCGATGAGAATGCGGGCTCCGGTCCTGACGCCGATTCCCGGCATGGACGTCAGGACCTTGGAAAGAGGGTGGTTCTCCAGCACTTCCTCGATCCGGGCGGCGAGGAGTTTTCGCTGGTCAAGCACCGCCTGGAGAGAGTTGGCGAGGCTGGGAACGATCAATGCGGCCGCGTCCGTGCCCGGGACGACGACGGTCTGCTCGTCCAGCGCGGTGAAGATGTCCTCGACGAGCCGCTCGGCCATCCGCGGCGCCTTGGGACGTATCAAGGTCACGAGCCGACGGCGTCCGGCCTTGCGGATCTGGGCCGGAGAACCGAACTGGTCGAGGAGCTTGAGCACGGCCGGGTGCTGCACTCGCGGGCCCAGGACCCGTTCCAGCGACGGATGGATCTGCGTGAGAAGGCCGCGGAGGCGGTTACTGATCCGGGTTGCTTCGCCGGCGAGGTCGTCGTCGAAGCCGACGATCATCTCCAACTCGGCGATGGTCTCTTCCTCGAGATCGACCGAGCGGAGCGTGTGGGGCATGACGCGGGCCGCGTCCGCGATCACGAACGCGTCGCGGGCATCGGTCTTGGCCTCGCCTGGATAGAGATCGGCGATCCGCCTCATCGTCAGCCCCGGCAGATAGGCCACCGGGCAGCCCAAGTCACGGGCCACCGCCAGTGGCAGAGCGCCGATCGAGGCCGGCTGGTCGACCACGACCAGCACGGTCCCGTGCTTGGCCTGGAGTTTTCCGAAGACCTCGCGGAGCTTGGGCTCGCTGTTGGGCAGCCGCTTGTCGAAGGCCTTCTTCCCGGCCGGGGTGACGGCGGTGGCGTGGTGTTCGCCCTTGCCGACGTCCAGGCCGAGGAAGGCGCCGATGCCGCTGATGTCGATCACGTGCGTCCTCCGGTCGTCCTCTTCGCCCGGCCGTCCCACGGCACCGATCGCCACATCCACATTACGAAGAGCCTCCCGACCTGCGGAAAGGCCGGTGGTCATGCCCCTAATCAGCGGTCTGTCGATGCCTCCGGAGCCGGTGACACCACCCCCCAAGACATGCGATCGACAGGGGGGAGAAAGTCATGCCAACTCCAGAGGCCGGGCGCCCCGTTGCGGGGCAACCAAAACGGTAATGGGGGGGGGCTTGGCGTGTCACGGGCCGGCTGAAGTCCGCGTGCGGGATGTTCTCCTCGGAGGCTTGTGCCTGATGAGCCCCGGTATGTAGGAATGCGCGGAGGTGTCCCGATGGACGCGGGCGACGGCGAGCGGAATCAGTCCGGTGACATGCCGCCTCCCAAGGGGGAGAGGCCACCGGCTCCGGCCGCCCCGCCGGAGGGCGGGGCGCCGTTCCCTACCCCCGTGTCTGCCGGGCCCGACCCGGACGAAGCCGGGCCCGGTCCGCTGGCGCGGTTGCGGACGGCCGTGGATTCCGCCGTGGCGGCGGGGCCGCCGCCAGGCCCGTCACGCCCCGGGTTCTGGCGCAGCCCGCTGCGGGGGCCGTGGCTGACCGCCGTCTTCGGACTGATCCTGCTGGTCGGCATCACCGTCCTGTTCGTGACGGGCCTGTTGTCGTACGCCGCCTACAACCCGGACCTCGCGCCGGTCAACGACCAGACGCCCGACAAGGGGTGGCTCGGCTTCTACCTCTTCTCCTGGCCCACCTCGCCGTACTGGCTCTACCGCGTGACCCAGGGCGTGCACGTCGTCCTCGGCATCGTGCTCGTGCCGGTGCTGCTGGCGAAGCTGTGGTCGGTGATCCCGAAGCTGTTCGAGTGGCCGCCCGTACGGTCGCTCAGCCACGGCATCGAGCGCCTGTCGCTGCTGCTCCTGGTGGGCGGCGCCGGGTTCGAGTTCGCCACCGGCATCCTCAACGTCCAGCTGCACTACATCTTCCCGGGCTCCTTCTACACGCTGCACTTCTACGGGGCCTGGGTGTTCATCGGGGCCTTCGTCGTACACGTGGCCTTCCGGCTGCCCAGAGCCCTCCGCGCGGTCGGGACCCGTCTCGGTGAACCCGCCGCCGGTACCGATGCGGCGGCAGGGTTGGTCTCCCCGAACCCGCAGGCCCCGACCATCTCCCGGCGCGGCGCGCTGGGCATGGTGGGGCTGGGCTCGCTCGCCCTGCTGCTGGTGACCGCCGGCCAGAGCGTCGGCGGTTGGTTCCGGCAGACGGCGCTGCTCGCGCCGCACGGCCAGGACCCGGGCTCCGGGCCGAACGGCTTCCAGATCAACAAAACCGCCGCCTCGGTCGGCATCCGGCCTAGCGACATCGGACCCGCCTGGCGGCTGACCGTACGGGGCGCCGGCCGTCAGGTCGACCTGACGTACGAGCAGCTGGCGGCCATGAAACAGAGCGAGTCGGCGCTGCCGATCGCCTGTGTGGAAGGCTGGTCGACCCCCGACCAGCACTGGAGCGGCGTACGGCTCACCGACCTGGCCTCCCTCGTCGGGCTCGGCACACGCACCCCTCAGGTACTGGTCCAGTCCGTGCAGCGGGGCGGCTCGTTCAGCTCCGTAGTCCTCGGCGACAACCAGGCCCGGGACCACCGCTCGCTCCTCGCGCTGCGCGTGAACGGGGCCGTCCTCTCCCACGACCACGGGTACCCGGCCCGCATCATCGTCCCCGGAGCCCCGGGGGTCCACAACACCAAGTGGGTCACCCGCCTCACTTTCGGAGAGCCGGCATGAGCAGCACGACCGCGTTCCGCAGGCGTTACGGCGCCTCACCGCTCCACCTGCTCCTCGTACTCGCCTCCTTCGCCCTCGCCGTCTACGCCGGCCTGCGCTTCCTGAAGGGGGACACCCTCGGCGTGGCCGTGTGGTTCGTCGGCGCCGCCCTCCTCCACGACCTGGTGCTGCTGCCCCTGTACGCGGTGACCGACCGGGCGGCGCAGGCCCTCTTCGAGCGCACCGCCGGGGCCGGGAAGCCCGCGCCGAGGGCGAGCGTCAACTACGTCCGCGTGCCGGCCTTCGTCTCCGGGGTCCTGCTGCTGGTCTGGTGGCCGCTGGTCTTCCGCCAGGTCGGCCACTTCACCGCATCCACTGCCCTCCCGGCGGACGGATTCCTCGCACGCTGGCTTCTGATCACCGCCGGCCTCTTCGCCGCATCGGCCGTGGTCCTCCTCGTACGGACGTGGCGCGGGACGAGGGCGGTACGACGAGCCGCACGGGCTCAGAGGCAGGCGCGCAAGGCCACGAAGTGACGGCCCCCGCCGGTACTCCACCGTTCGGTCGCCGCCCAGCCCGAGGCCTGTGCATGCCGGATCAAGGCGGTGGTACCCACAGCGGCCCAGGGGAACACGCCGCTCACGGGCCGGTGCCCCGCGTGGATCCGGACACGGCGGCGCTCGTCCACATCCTGGGGAGCGGTCTCCACGAGGAGCAGCCCTTGGCCGTGCACCAGATCCCTGATCCGGAGCAGGAGCCTGCGCGGATCACCGCCGATGCCGATGTTCCCGTCGATGAGCAGCGCCGTTCCCCACCGGCCCTCATCGGGTAGTGGTTCGAACACCGAACGGCGCAGGGCGGTGCCGCCCCGGCAGACCGTCGTGATCACTGCGGTCGGACAGACGTCGATGCCCAGGACCGAACGCCCGCGTCCGGCCAGCGCCTCGACGAGCCGTCCCGCACCACAGCCGATGTCCAGTACGCGGCCCCGACAGCGCCGGAGTACCGCCCGGTCACTGGAGTCCGCCCGCGCACACCACCGCTCCAGGTCCAGGGGAAAGCACCAGCCCTCGGCATCGCGTAGGGAGAGGTCACCGTGCTGCACGTGGATCGCTTCCGCATAGGGGCGGATGTTCCAGTCCTTGATCTCTTGGGCGGTCATCCTCCATGTCTCGCCACACAGGGCGCGCGGGGTCTGCCGGGGGCGGTCGATTCCACCCGAACGGACCGTGGCCAGAGATATACGGGGAGCCGGTGATGCTCGTACTCCCGCCCGGGGAACCGCAGCTCAGCGCGGGGAGCGGCCCTGGTGGGGGCTGGCGCTCAGGCCGGGCAACGTCCCTCGGCGTGGCCGACTCCGAAGCCGTCCGAAGGTCTGACATAGGCGATTCGATCAGGAGGGGGATCGCGCCGCCATGCGGGCGGGACCGGCCATTCCGCGACTGCGTGCCGCTTTTTACAAGCGTTGCGGCGCGTCCTGGGCCATGATCGCGCCGCCACCTCTCGTGGTGATCAACATGCCTGTGATCAGGGGGAGTCGAGCCATGCCCGAAAAGACCCGCACCACCAGAACCCGCAGTACGATCTGGCGCCGCACACTGGCGGCCGGCGTGGTCCTGGCGGCCACCGGTTCCATCCTCGCCGCCAGCCCGCACCCCGCCGAGGCGGCGCTGCCCACGCAGTCGATAGCCGACCCGGTGCACTACTGGAACGACGTCCTCCAGGGTGTTTTCCGTCAGGTGGAGGGCGGTCCGGTCCCGATGGCGCGGGCGGCCGCGATGATGAACGGCGCGATCTACGACGCGGAGAGCTCGTACCAGGCCAAGTGGAAGGGCCCGATGACCTCCGCGGCCTACATCCACGCGGAGGCCTACGCGGGCTGGATCCAGGGGCCGGACGAGGAGGAACGCGTCATCGGCCGCACCGCGTACAACATCCTGCTCAACCTCTACGGGGTGAACCGGCCGAACAAGAACGCCCCCGACTTCACGGCCTACCTCGACAAGCGCTTCGAGGAGCGGTTCGGGACCAAGCCGACCAGCGGCGATCTTCTGGACATCACCATCGTCAGCGGGATGGTCAACCAGATGATGAACCTCCGTGCCAATGACGGTTCGGATGACGCCTCCAGCTACACGAGCGAGAACACCAGGCCGGGGGCCTGGCGGCCCACGGGCAACTATCCCGACATGCCCGACTCGAAGTGCGCGACGGACGGCAATGCCGTCAACGCGGCCTGGGGCCAGGTCAAGCCGTTCTCGCTGAGCTCCGGCTCGCAGTTCCGTCCCACCACGCTCGCGCAGTTCGGCACGTACGAGAACCTCGTGGCGAGCCCCGAGTACAAGGCCCAGGTCGAGGCCGTCCGGACGGCCGGCGCGGCCGCCCCCACCGCCGCCACACCGGTGATCAACCGGACCGCGGACCAGTTCAACGCGGCTTGGTTCTGGGCCAACGACAACGACGGTACGTACAAGCCCCCGGGGCACATGCTCCAGGCCACCCGGGAGGTTTCCAAGGCCCGAGGGCTCAGCACGTACGCCAACGCGAAGCTCTTCGCGCTCGTCTCGATCGCCCTCGCCGACACGGGCATAGCCGTGCGCGATGCGAAGTTCTCCACCCCGATCGACCTGTGGCGGCCCGTCTCCGCGATCCGCGAGGGCGGCCTCGACCCCCAGTGGAAGCCCCTCCTGAAGAACAAGGACGGGGTCAACGTCAACCCGTGCTTCCCCGCCTACGTCTCCGGCCACGCCTCCTTCGGCGCGGCCTGGGCGGGCATCATGAAGCGCTACTTCAAGACGGATAACATCGCTTTCGATCTCACCACCGACGAGCCGAACGCCCCCGTCAAGCAGCGCCACTTCACCAGCTTCAGCGCCGCCGCCAAGGAGGACGCCGACAGCCGCGTCTGGCTCGGCGTCCACTACCCGTGGGACGCCACCGACGGCCTGATCCTCGGCGACAAGGTCGCCGAACAGGTCTTCACCACCAAGCTCCGCACCTTGTGACGCCCGCCGCGGGGCGGGGTCCTGTACCCCCGCCCCGCGGCGTGGGAGGCTGGAGCCACCCGCTTCTCCGTCCCTGCCAGGAGCCACGCTCATGATCCGCCGTTCCCGGACCGGGCCGCTCTCGCCGCTCATCGTCTTCGGCGCGGTCCTGACCGCTGCCGGAGCGGCGATGTACCTGCTGCCCGGCCCGGGCTTGCCGCTGCTCGCTCTCGGGGCTTTCGTGCTCGCGGCAGGCGCCCCCGTGTGGGTGGCTGCTCGACACCGCTGACCTCAGGACCTGCCGGCAGGACGTAAGCATTCCGTCATCCGGTCCGGTCTGGCATCCGCGCGGTCCGGCACGCTTGAATGCGGGCTACACACTCGTGAGGAAGAGGCTTCGGTGACGGCAGACAGAGGGCGGCGCGGCAGGATCGTGCTCGGTGCGGTGATCGCGGCTGTGGTGCTGCTGGGCGCCGGGCTGTACTGGTTCCAGCCGTGGAAGCTCTGGCAGGACGACACCGTCCACGAGGCGTTGCCGTCCGCCGCGCCCGCCGCAGGGGCGCCGAGCCCAGTGCCGTCGGCTGCCGCGTCCACCGCGCCGCCCGTCGCGGCCGGCCCGCAGACCATCGCGCAGGGCACCCTGATCAGCCACGAGCACACCACCACCGGCACGGTGAAACTCGTCCGGCTCGCGGACGGCTCGCACACCCTGCGCCTGGAGAACCTGGACACCAGCAACGGCCCGGACCTGCGGGTCTGGCTCACCGATGCCCCCGTCAAGGAGGGCGAGGCCGGCTGGAGCGTCTTCGACGACGGCAAGTACGTCAGCCTGGGCAAGCTCAAGGGCAACAAGGGCGACCAGAACTACGAGATCCCGGCCGACGTGAACCTCGCCGACTACAGCAGCGTCACCATCTGGTGCGACCGCTTCGACGTCTCCTTCGGCGCAGCAGCCCTCAAGACCGCCTGACAGGGATACCCGTCACCGACCCGGATGCCGCCCCCCCGCTTCCGCGGTTCGGCATCCGGGTGGTGTCGGCATTCCCCCCGTGCACTGATCCTGCCCGTCCGGGACGCGACGGCGCATTGCCGGTGACCGGCAGTCTTTACGGCGTCTTGATGCCGATGGCGGCTCCCCGTGCGGCGCGTGTCACCCTGGTCCCCGCGCCAAGGACTCATCAGGGGCGCGTCAGGATCGGGGGACGGCCGTGGCAGACCGGAAAGCACCAGAGAATCATGTGGCGGGGTATGCCGAGATCCTGCTGGATGCATGCGCCACGGGCCGTCGGCTGACCCGAGCCGAGCTGGAGTCCCGCCGTACGCACGGCGAGCGGGCGGCGGAGGCCGGACTGCCGTTGCGCGGGCTGATACGGGAACACCTCGCCGCGGCCCAGGAGATCCAGCCCCGATTGGCCTCCGGCGCGGTGGGCTCCTTGCTGGCAGTGGTGGAGCAGGCGGTGGACGCCTTCGCCGAGGGCTACGAACGGGCCCAGCACCACGCGGTCCGCCAGGAGGAGGCCGCGCGCCGGGAGTTCATCGACGACCTCCTGTACGGCCGCAGCGACCTGGGCCGCCTCGCGGAGCGCGCCGAGCGCTTCGGCCTGCGGCTCTCCCAGGCCCATGCGGTCGCCGTCGCCGCCGGGCCCGAGCCGTACGGTGACGGCTACCCGGTGGCCCGAGGGATCGAGGGAGCGGTCCTCGCCCGGTTCGGCAACCGGAAGATCCTTCTGGCCACCAAGGACGGCCGGCTCGTCTGCGTGGCCCCCGGCGACCAGCCCGACGTACTGGCCTACTTCGCCAAGCGGGCGTACGCGGCCACCGACGGCGGCCGCGTCGCCATCGGCCGCTCCCACCCGGGCGCGGGCGGCGTCGTCCACTCGTACGAGGAAGCCCTCAACGCGCTCGACCTCGCCGAGCGGATGCGCCTGGAAGGCCCGGTGCTGCACGCCGCCGACCTGCTGGTCTACCCGGTCCTCACCCGCGACCGGCAGGCCATGGCCGACCTGGTGGAGAGCATGCTCGGCCCCCTGCGCCAGGCCCGCGGCGGCGCCGGGCCGCTGCTGGACACCCTGGCCGCGTACTTCGACAGCGGCTGCGTCGCCACCGAGGCGGCCCGCCGCCTCTCGCTGAGCGTACGGGCCCTGACGTACCGGCTGGAACGCATCCACACCCTCACCCGGGCCGACCCCGCCGACCCCCAGCACCGCTACACCCTGCAGACCGCGGTGATCGGCGCCCGCCTCCTGGGCTGGCCGGGCACCGGGTCCTGAGCACAGCCGTGCCGGGGGCGCTATTCGGCGGTGGTACGTCGTGACCGACGGCGGCGACGCCGCAGCCGGTCTCCGATCTCCCCGATGGCCGCCAGAAGAGCCGCGCTCGCGGCGCAGGCTACGGGGGAGGCTTCTCGGCCGGCGAGGGCGGATATGCCCCACAGGATCACGGTGAGCGCGCCCCACCAGAGGGCTATCGAGGTGGGCTCCTTGGTTTGGGTGAGCCGGTTGGCGGTCATGCGGATCAGGCTCCTTCTCGGTGCTCAGGCCAGGGCGAAGTAGCGCAGCCACAGGTACACGGCGGCCACGGCGACCGTCACGGCGGTGACGACGAGGCCGTACTTGGTGAACTGCCAGAAGGTGATGGGGGTGCGGTTGCGTTCGGCGATGCCGAGGACGACGACGTTGGCGGAGGCGCCGATGGCGGTGGCGTTGCCGCCGAGGTCGGCGCCGAGGGCGAGCGCCCACCACAGCACGTGGTCGGGGTCGCCGCCCATGTCGGTGACCAACTGGTCGGTGACGGGGGCCATGGTGGCCACGTACGGGATGTTGTCCACGATGCCGGACAGGACGGCGGAGCCGCCCAGCAGCAGCATGGAACCGCCGAGTTCCGCGCCGCCGATGGCATCCGCCAGGGAGTCGGCGAGGGTGCCGATCACGCCGGTCTCGATGAGGGCGCCGACCATGACGAACAGTCCGGCGAAGAAGGCGAGGGTGGGCCATTCCACCTCGCCGAGCACCTCGCCCGTCTCGACCTTGGAGATCGCCACGAGCAGGCCGGCGCCGAGCAGGGCGACGACGCTGGGCTCGTAGTGGAGTACAGGGTGCAGGACGAATCCTGCGACGACCAGGACGAGGATGCCCAGACCCTGGGCGAGCAGCCGCGGGTCGGTGATCGCCTCACGTTCGCGCAGTTCCATCAGCTCGGCGGCGCGCTTCTCGTCGTAGACGAAGTGCTTGGCGAACATCACCCGGCACAGCAGCACCAGGACGATTATCAGCACCGCGCACAGGGGGGCGAGGTGGACGAGGAAGTCGTTGAAGGTGAGGCCGGCGCGGCTGGCGATGATGATGTTGGGCGGGTCGCCGACGAGGGTGGCGGTGCCGCCGATGTTGGAGGCGAAGACCTCGGCGATCAGGAAGGGTGCGGCGGGCAGCCGCAGCCGGTCGCACACCAGCAGGGTGACGGGGGCGACCAGCAGCACGGTCGTGACGTTGTCCAGCAGGGCGGAGGCCACCGCGGTGATGACGACCAGCATGGTCATCACACGGAACGGGCGGGCTCTTGCTCTCTTCACCGACCAGATCGCCAGGTATTCGAAGAGCCCGGTCCGCTTCAGTATGCCGACGATCACCATCATGCCGAGCAGCAGGAAGATGACGTTCCAGTCGATGCCGGTCTCAGCCGAGTGGAACGCTGACACGTCAATCGGTCGCGCCGATGGCCAGCATGAGTGCCGCGCCGCCCAGGGCCGCCGCGACGCGGTGCACCCACTCGGTGATGATCAGGAGGTAGGTGCCGGCGAAGACGGCGACGGCGGCCCAGCTCTGCCAGTTGCTCACGCCTGCCCGCCCACGTCGAGCAGGTGCCGCATGAGCCGTGCGGCCGAGACCACCCCGACCAGCCGGTTCCCCTCGCCCTCCCGTTCCAGCACCGCGACCAGCGGGACATGGGAGCGGGCCATGACGGCCGCGATCTGGAGCGTCCCGGCGTCCGGGCCGACGTACAGCGGCTTGAAGCTCCGCCGGGGCAGCCACTCGGCAACGGTCTTGCCCACCAGCTCCTCGGCCAGGGCGTCGGCGTGCCGTTCGTCGATGACGGCGGCCAGTAGCGGGTCTTCCATCACGTACTCCGGCACCAGCTGCCGTACCAGCTGGGATCAGGGCACGAGGGCGTACGGGGTGCCGTCGGTGTCCAGGACGAGGAGCGCGGGCAGGTTCTGCTCGGCCACCAGCCGTACGGCATCGACGGCCTGGTCGTCGGTCGTCACATGGGGGTAGGGCTCGGCGAGATCACGGGCTGGCATGGTGCCTCTCCTGGTCGGTTGTACTGTGCGGGCTGGGGACGGCGGGGGTCGCGGGCCGGCGGTCGGGGAGCTCGGCGAGGTCGTCGACGTGGAACATCCGGGCGATCGGTACGTCGGTGCTGCTGTGGGCGATGATCGAGAAGGCGATGCAGACCGCGATCAGCGTGTACGCGGCCTCGCCCTGCGGGATTCCGGCCTGGAGCACCAGCAGCCCGTAGACCACGGAAGCGAAGCCCTTCGGGCCGAACCATGCGGCGACCAGCTTCTCCCGCTGCTCGACCCTGGCGCCCAGCAGCGACACCAGCAGCGAAGCGGGCCGGATCAGCACGATCGCCAGCACCACCGCCACGTACCCGCCCACCGACAGCTCACCGAACAGCTGCGGCGTCAGCAGGGCTCCGAAGACCAGCAGTGCGGCGAACTTCGCCAGCTCCGCCAGCGCCTCGCCGAGCGGCTCGAACACCGTCTTGGCGTCGGGCGACACGGAGGCCAGCACGGCACCCGCGGAGAACGCGGCCAGGTACGGGTTGGCGTGGGTGAGGTGGCAGGCCGCGTACAGGATGATCCCGGTGGCCAGCGGCAGCAGCGGCTGAAGCTTCGGCTCCGCCCCCAGCAGCCGGAGCCGCACCAGAGCCGCGACCCCGAGCGGAAGCACGGCGCCGAAGGCCAGCCCCATTCCGAGCTCCAGGGCGATCTCCCCGATGGATGCCTGGGTCCGCCCGGAGGTCGGGCCGGCCGCGGCGATCAGGACGAGTACGACGGGCAGGGCAAGACCGTCGTTGATGCCGCTCTCCACGTTCAGCAGCTGCCGCAGCTTCGCCGGGACCTCCCGGCGCCCCACGATCGCCGAGGCGAACACCGGGTCCGTCGGCGCGAGCACGGCGCCCACCAGGAACGAGGTCGTCCAGTCCAGCCCCACCAGGTAGTGGGTGATCAGGGCCATCCCCGCCATCGCCAGCGGCATTCCCAGCCCCAGGGCCCGGGCCGGGTTCTTCCAGCTCTGGCGCAGCTTCGGGAAGGAGACGTGCATGCCATCGGTGAACAGCACGGAGAAGAGCGCGAGGTCGGCGGTGACGGAGACGATCTCGCTGTCGGCCGTAATGTGGACCAGCCCGAGGAACCCGTCACTGACGAGGGCCCCGCCGAGCAGGAAGAGAAGGGATGTCGACAGCACCGTGCGGGCGGCAAGCCCGGAGAGCAGCACCGCGATCAGCAGAGCCGCACCGAAGACAGCGACGAGCACCATGGCAGTAGCCCCGATCTGCGAAGAGAGTTGTCCCCTGTTCGCCGACCAGGCTTCCCGGCACACCACCGGCTACTTTATACAATCCTTACGTGTCTTTAACGGGTCTCTGACGGCAGCGGCGGGCGCCGGTTGTTGCCGGGATCCGGCATGAACGTGCCACGCGGAGTCCCTCCATCGTGGGCGTCCGCACCAGAGAGGTACCCATGAACGGCAACCCGGCGTACCACGCCATCGCCCTGGCAGCGGCGACCCTGCTCCTGCTCCCACTCCCCGTGCTGATCCTCGCCGGCTGGACCCCGCGGCAGTTCACCTCGCGGGCCACAGCCCGCTCGTACGCCTACGCGCTCCTGTGCCTCTATGCCCTCGCGGCGCTCAACGCCATCCCCCGCATGCTGGACGCGTCCGCAGCCGTGGTCACCGCGTGCACCGCGGCCGGTATGGCATTCAGCGGTGCGGCCGTCGCCTGCCTCGCCCGTGTCGCTTGGACCGGCCGGCGCGCCACTACAGAGATCGGCGGCTGACCGGCCGTGCTCGGCAACAGCGTCCGCTCCTGGGTCCGACGGCACCTCACAGAGTTCCGCCTCGCCCTCGTCCTCGTGACGGTGGGCGGCCCCGCCGCTCTGGCGGGGGCCGCCCTCAAGACGTTTGCAGGCTCGGGCGTCCCGCTCCTGATCGTCGGCCTCTCCGCCCTCACGACCGGCCTGGTCATGCTGGGCTCGGGAGTGCAAGGTGCGAGGACCCACTGAACCCGCGGGCAGAACGCCTAACCCTGGCTGATCGCAGCGACGAGCTGGTCGCCGGTGTAGGCGCGCCCGCCGATTCCCCAACCGCCGTCCGGGGCGTTGACGATGTTGACCCAGATGTCCTCCCTGTCATGGCCGTCGACCGTGAGTGATGTGGCGATGTCCGTCGCGTTCGCGATGAACGCGGCGCGGGCCTGCGGAGTGCCCAGGCCGATGTTGGGCAGCTTCAGCTCGATCATGACCACCGGGCGGTTGACGCCCCCGGCGTAGATGTCTTCGGGCGAGAGGACGTGCACGGTTCCTCCGACCATGGGGCTGAAGAAGCGGTTGCCGGTCAGCCCGCTCGCCTCGATGAGTGCGGCGGTGAGCCGGGGGAGAATCTCGCGTTCACCGGTGGCTGTGAGGGTTCCGCGCGGCGCTGTGACGGTGATCGGCATGGAGGGTGTGCTCCCTGTCTGAGGAAAACGGTCTCTGTCGAAGTGGTGCGGCGATGGCCAATTGTTAGCTAGTACGTCCGTACTACTCTCCGCACTCTGCATTAGGATGGCCGTCCTAGTCAAGGGAGAAGGGTGGCCGGGCATGGCGAAGGACACGCGGGAGCGGATGGTTGCCGCCGCAGTCGTCGCGTTGCAGCAGCGCGGTCTGGAGGGGATGTCGTTCACCGATGTGCTCGCCCGAAGCGGTGCGGCACGTGGGGCGATCTACCACCACTTCCCGGGGGGAAAGGGTCAGCTGGCGGCAGAGGCGGCGGCCCAGCACGGCCGCGATGTCCTGGCTCACATGGCCGAACTCTCCGGCTCCACGCCCCGGGCGGTCGCGGAGGCGTTCGTCGACTTCGCCCGCCCGGTCGTCGAGGCGTCAACCCGCGGCAGCGGGTGCGCCATTGCCGCTGTGACCCTGTCGGCGGACGGGAGCGGCCACGAGCTGTGCCGGGTGGCGGCCACCGCATTCGCCTCTTGGTCCGGACGGCTGGCGGAGGCCCTCGCCGAATCCGGACTCTCGCACGAGGACGCCGAGGACAAGGCAGCCCTGCTGATCAGTCTGCTCGAAGGGGCCCAGGTACTCAGCCGCGCGGCAGGCGGTACGGCCCCCTTCGACCGTGCGGTCCGTGCCGCCTTGCCCCTGTTCGACGCGAAGGTCTAACCGGCCCCGGAGGTGGCCTCCGCCTCCACAGCGGTTTCCGTGCGCAGGTGTGCGGCCAGCAGGAGCTCGGCGGTTGACCGCGCGGTCAGGGCGGCGGCAGGGGAGTGATCCAGGTATGCCGACGTGATGGCTCCGTCGCACAACTGGACAAGTGAGGCGACCAGGGTGCCGTCCTCGCCGGCCCCGAGCGGTCCCAGCAGGCGGGTGAACAGGGCGGGAAGCCAGGTGCGGTCGTCGGCGATGGCGGCCCGGATGCCCTCGTGATGGGGGTACTCGGCTGCGGCGTTGGTGAACGGGCAACCCCGGAAGCCGGGGTCCTGGAACGCCTCGTGGAAGACGTCGAAGACCGTCAGGACTCTGGTCAGCGGATCCTGCGTCCTTACCGCCACCTCCTGCGCCACATGCGTCCGCCAGCGACCGCTACGACCTCGGAGGTAGGCCTCCACCAGGTCTTCCTTGGTCCGGAAGTGGACGTACATGGAGGACTTCGAAACGCGGCTCTCGGCGATGACGCGATCGATTCCAACCGCGTGGATGCCTTCGGCGTAGAACAGCGCGTCCGCGGTGGCGAGCAGCCGTTCCCGTACCGGCAGGGTCCCTGCCTTCATTCCCATGCCCCAAGTATCGAACAGACAGATCTGTTTGACAACGCAGGCAGGCGTCCTTAGCTTGATCGCATCGAACGAACAGGTCTGTTCGATCTGACTGCAAGGAGCCTCCATGTCCCGCGTGCACCTCATCGACCCGGCCACCGCGACCGGCAACGCCGCCGAACAACTCGCTGCCACCCAGGCCACATTGGGTGTAGTCCCGAACATGGCCAAGGCGATGGCCCACAGCCCGGCCGCCCTCAAGGGCTTCCTCGGACTCTTTGGCGCACTGAAGGACGGCGTGCTCTCCGCCGGCATGCAGGAGCGGATCGCCCTCGCGGTGGCCGAGCTCAACGGCTGCAGCTACTGTCTGTCCGCCCACACGATGGTCTCCCGCAACGTCGCCCAGCTCCCCGAGGAGGAGATCGAGGCCGCCCGGCAGGGCACCAGTTCCGACCCGAAGGCCGCCGCCGTACTGCGACTCGCGGTCGCGATATCGGAGAACCGGGGCCGGATCGGCGACGAGGCCTTCGCGGCGGCCCGTGAGGCCGGGCTGACGGACGAGGAGATCGTCGAGGTGATCGCCAACACCGTCCGGAACATCTTCACCAACTACGTCAACGAGGCCCTCGACGTCGACGTCGAATGGCCGCTCGTGACGCCGTACGCCCGCGCTGCCGTCTGATCCCCGGACTGCCCGGCGGCGCCGATCGGCGGAGCCGGTGCGGCCCGGGCGGTGCGGGTTCCACCATCCTTTCGGCGCCGCGGGCGATTCACACGGTCACGGGTTCAGCCCGCCAGGAACGACAGCCGTGGATCAGTGAGGTTCGGGGCGATCTCGATGATCTCGGCCGAGACGACCTCGTGGGCGACGAACGGATCGGCCGCTACGCGCTGCTGCAGGTCGTCGAGCGTCGTGTTGTGGGCCAGCACGGCGCCGCCCTGGCCGGGCTGTATGCCTCCGATGAGCAGGAAGATCCCGTCCTCCATGCCTTGCTGGATCCATGCCTGATGGCCTGCCGTGTGATCGGGAGCCTGGCTCTTGTTGGCCGCAAAGCGGAGCAGGACGACGAACACGGAATCTCCTTCGGTTTGCTGGTGGTGTGGTAGGTCGGCTCAGGGGTGGGAGCTCGGTGACAGCCGATCCGCGATGCGCTCGTCGAGCCAGTCATGGAGGCGATCGACCTCCCGCTGCACGAACTGGCCGTCGTGGAAGGCGTTGGACAGCGTGGCCACGCCTTGGCTGAAGGCCAGGACGTGCAGCGCGAAATCGTCGGCTTCGACCGTCCATCCGAGTTCCTCGAACTGTTCCCGAAGCCACGTCCGGAACAGGTCGAAGACGGCGACGGCCTGGGGGCGTGAAGGATGACCGAGCTTGGCGAGTTCGGTCGTGAGGGTTCCGACCGGGCAGCCGTAGTTCTGGATGTCCGCACGGTTGGTGATGACGATCTCCACGAACCGTCGCACCCGCTCAGCGGGACCCGGCTCGTCTCGGCCCCACTCCGCGAGCATCGCGCGAGTGCTCTGGAGCCGGGCCTCGATGACCGCGCCGAGGATCTCGTCCTTGGTCTTGAAGTGGTGGTAGAAGTTGCCCCGCGAGATGCCCACCGCCGCGGCGATCGCCGCGAACGAGGCGTGCTCGAAACCCTGCTCGTAGAAGAGCCGGTTCGCTGCATCGACGATCTGCGCTCGCGTACCCGTGTTCCCAGCCAACGCGCAACCCCACAGCCCTCAGCCAGTCCTAGTGCAAGCGCCCTAGTCGCGGATGCCACTCTAGGACAAGTGTCCTAGGCGGCGTCAAGGTGGAGTGATTCAGTGGCGCCCCGGGCTTCGTCGACGAGTCCGGCACAGTGGTGCGCGGACCGGACCGCCTGCGTCAAAGGCGCGTAAAGATTGCCGGTGGCAGGCAATGTGCGAGGGCCGTACCCGGTGGCAGGATGCCGGTGTCCGGCGAGAACACCGGTCAGACAGGGGAGGTGCTCATGGGCTTGTTTCTAGGTCTCGGCATCGCAGGGATCGTCCTGCTGGTCTGCTCGCTGGTGTTCGACGGGGTGCTGGAGGGCGTCTTCGACGGCGCCCTGGACGGGCTGTTCGACGGGTGGTTGTCGCTTCCGGTGGTCGCGGGCTTCGTCTCGATGCTCGGTTTCACGGGGGCGATCGTGCTCGGGTCCACCGGACTCGGGCCGGGGGCGGCGGCCACCGCCGGAGCGCTCGCCGGTACGGGGGCCGGCTGGGCGACGTACCGGCTCAGCCGGGCCCTGCTCCGGGACGGCAGCGGTGACGCCCCGCGCCAGGACGACCTCGTGGGGTCGGCCGGGACAGTGGTCACGGCCATCCCCGCGGACGGCGGTTACGGCGAGGTCCTGGTCCGGCTGGCCGGCCAGCCGGTCAAGTACTCCGCAATCACCGAGGGCGGCCCGCTGCCCCGGGGCGCCGAGGTGTGGGTGACGGCGGTCCCGTCGTCCACCTCGGTCAGCGTCCGCGCCGTCGAGCGCTGACGAATCCTTTCTTCCATCTGCTCTACGGGAGTTGTGTCATGAGCCCTGTCGTCACCGCCATCGTGGGGGTGGTCGTACTCCTCGTCCTGCTCGCCCTGGTCGTCGTCACGCGCTACAAGGTCGCCGGGCCCAGCGAGGCGTTCATCATCACCGGCCGGCGCGGCAAGAAGTCCACCGACCCGGAGACCGGCCGGATATCCACCGACACCACCGGACAGAAGGTCGTGGTCGGCGGCGGGGTCTTCGTCGTCCCCTTCGTGCAGCAGCGCTATACGCTCGACCTGTCCAGCCGTCACATCCCGATCGCCGTACGTGGCGCGGTCACCCTGCGCGGCATCAAGGCCAACCTCGAAGGCGTCGCGATCGTCAAGGTCGGCGGCAACGAGGACGCCATCCGGGCCGCCGCCCAGCGGTTCCTCCAGCAGCAGGACGGCATCGTCGGCTTCACCCAGGAAGTCCTCTCGGGCGCCCTGCGCGCGATCGTCGGCCGCATGTCCGTGGAGGACATCATCCGTGACCGTGCCGCCTTCGCGGGGCAGGTCGCCGAGGAGGCCGAGGCCAGCCTGTCCGGGCAGGGCCTGGTCCTGGACGCCTTCCAGATCCAGGACATCACCACCGAGGGCTCCTACCTCGAAGACCTCGGCCGTCCCGAAGCCGCACGCGCCAAGCAGGAAGCCGACATAGCCGAGGCCAACTCCCGCCGCGCCGCCGAGCAGGCCCGCCTCAAGGCGGAGGAGGAGATCGCCGTCGCCGAGCGCACCCTGTACCTGCGCCAGGCGGAGATCAAGGCCGAGACCGACGCGGCGGCCGCCCAGGCCAACGCTGCCGGCCCGCTCGCCGAGGCCGACCGCCAGCAGCAGATCCTCGCCGAGCAGGAGAAGGTCGCCGAGCGCCAGGCCGCCCTGACCGACCGCCAGCTCGACACCCAGGTCCGCAAGCCCGCCGACGCCCGCCGCTACGAGGCCGAGCAGGAGGCCGAGGCCAAGCGCGTGGCCCGCGTCAAGCAGGCCGAAGCCGAACGCCTCGCGGCCATCGCCGCCGCCCAGGGCGAGGCGGAGCGCGCCCGGCTCACGGGTGAGGGCGAGAAGCAGCGCCGCTCAGCCCTGGCCGAGGCCGAGGCCATCGAGGGCGCCAAGCGCGGCGAGGCCGAGCGCGCCCGGCGTGCCGCGATCGCGGAAGCCGTACGCCTGGAGGGCGACGCGGAGGCCGCCGCCATCCTGGCCAAGGGATCGGCCGAGGCGGAGGCGATGCAGAAGAAGGCGGAGGCCTTCGAGACGTACGGCGACGCGGCCATGATCCAGATGATGGTCGAGGCCCTGCCCCAGGTCGTGGCCAAGGCCGCCGAGCCCCTCGCCGCCATCGACAAGATGACCGTCATCTCCACCGACGGTGCGAGCAAGCTCTCCCGTACGGTCACCGACAACGTCGCCCAGGGCATGGAGCTCCTGAGCTCCACCACCGGCGTCGACCTGGCCCAGCTCCTGAAGGGCCTCACCGCTCCGAAGGCTTCCGCCGCACCGGAGACGCCCGCCCTGAACGGGAAGATCGAGATCACCGGCTGACCGACTGGTGACACCACCCGTGAGGCCCGCTGCCAAGCAGCGGGCCTCACGGCGCGGCGGGAGAATGGTTCCGTGGCGTACGACGAAGGTCTGGCCCAGCGGATCCGGGAGCGTCTCGGCAACCCGCCGGGCGACCGGCCCGCCCTCACCGAGAAGCGGATGTTCGGCGGTCTTAGCTTCCTGCTGCGCGGCAACATGACCGTCGGCGTGGTCGGCGACGAGCTCATCGCCCGCGTGGGTCCGGAGGCGGCCGAGGCGGCCCTCGCCCGCTGGGAGGCGCGCCCCATGGACTTCACCGGACGCCCGATGCGCGGCTGGGTGACGGTCGGCGGGCCGGCCCTGGCGGAGGACCCCGTCCCGGAAGTCTGGATCACGACGGCGCTGGCGTTCGCCGAAACCCTCCCGCCCAAGTGAGGGCCATCCTGAGTCCTCCAGCCGGGGCTTGAGCGCCGTCCGTGTTCTGCGGCTGGTCGCGGTCGGTGTCGGGTCACCACTCGCTGATGAGCGCTGTCTCTGGTTCGTGCTGCTGCCAGGCTTCGGTGAGGCGGATGAGGCGGGCGGGGGCGGCGATGCCGCGCACGGCTGCGATCTTGTCGTCGGTGACGTCGAAGGTGACGGCGCCCAGGACCTGGTCGCCGAGGACGAAGAGGATGGCGGGGGCGCCGTTGACGAGCGCGTAGTGGAGGGCGGGCGCGCCGCCGGCGAGGCGTCGCTTCGCCGGCGTGGGCTTGAAGCCGCCCCGCATGACGGCGGCGACGCGCTGCGGAGTGTCGTACCGCAGCAGCTTCTCGGCCAGGCCGGCGCCGTCGGAGAGCGCGATCACGTCGTCGGTGAGCAGTGCCACCAGCCGTTCGGTGCGGCCCGAGGTGGCAGCGGTCAGGAATTCCTCGATGATCCTGCGCGCGGTCGCGGGGTCGACTTCGCTGCCGCCGCGGCGGCGCGTGGCGGTGATGCGGGTCCGGGCGCGGTGGAGGTGTTGCTGGCTCGCGGACTCGGTGATGTCGAGGATCTCGGCGATCTCGGCGTGGCCGTAGGAGAACGCTTCGCGCAGGATGTAGACGGCCCGTTCGACGGGTGAGAGGCGTTCCATGACGGTCAGCATGGCCAGGGAGACCGATTCGCGCTGCTCGAAGGTGTCGGCCGGGCCGAGCATCGGGTCGCCGTCGAGGAGCAGTTCGGGGAACCAGGCCCCGGCGGTGCGTTCGCGGCGGGCCTGTGCCGAGCGGAGCCGGTCGAGGCACAGGTTGGTGGCGACCTTGGTCAGCCAGGCCTCGGGCACCTTGATCTGCTGCCGGTCGGCGGCCTGCCAGTGCAAGAACGCGTCCTGCACGATGTCTTGGGCGTCTGCGGCGGAGCCCAACAGCCGGTACGCCAGCGAGGCCAGCCGGTTCCGGCTGGCCTCGAAACGGCTGGTGTCGAAGCGGTCCACGGCAATGCTGTCCATGCGGGCCACCCTAGGCGGCTACGCGACTGCCTTCTCGGCGGGGGAGTGCTGGGCGGCGGTCAGGTGGCGCTTGCGCGTGGGCATGCAGAAGGTCGGGTGCGAGTTGGTCCACAGCGACATCTTGAGGATGCCCGCCTTGATCCGTGCGGCCTTGCGGCCGCCCATGTACTTGGGCTTCGCCTGCGCCTCGTGGTCGACCATCTGCAGGATTCCGTCCTGCCGCCCGAGGCTGATGTGGTTGCCCGGGTAGTCCAGCTTGACGTGTCCGATCTTGCTGCCGGTGAGGTGTCCCACGATGGCCTTCATGGCCTGCATGCCGGTGTAGCCGGCCGACGCACAGGACATCGGCAGCGGCAGGCCGTTCTCGCCGATCGTGAAGACGCTGTCGCCGACGGCGTAGACGTTCGGGTGCGAAAGCGAGCGCATGGTGCGATCGACGAGGATCCGGCCGTTGTCAGTGACCTCCAGCCCTGCAGCAGCAGCGATGGGGGCGACCGCGAACCCGACCGTCCACACGGTTGCGTCGGACGCCAGGGAGGTGCCGTCGGTGCACAGCACTCGCGTTGCTTCGACGGATTCGACGCTGGTGTGTTCCAGGACGGTGATGCCCAGCCGGTCGCAGGCCTGGCGCAGGTGGCTGCGGGCTCCGGCGGAAAGCTGGGTGCCGAGCTCGCCGCGGCCGACCAGCGTCACCGACAGGCCGGGCCGGGACTCGGCGATCTCGGTAGCCGTCTCGATGCCGGTCAGCCCGTCGCCGACGACCAGCACGTTCCCGCCTTCGCCCTGCTCCTCCAGGCTGTCCAGGCGATCGCGCAGGCGCAACGCCGAGGGGCGGGAGGCGACGTCGAAGGCGTGCTCGGCCGCGCCGGGGACGCCCCTGTCGTCACCGTGGCTGCCGAGGGCGTAGAGAAGCGTGTCGTAGCCGAGTTCCCCGTCGGCGTCGGCCACGGTGACGACCTGGCGCTCGGGGTCGAGGGCGATGACCCGGGCGAGGCGCAGCCGAATTGGGGTGCCCGCGAAGATATCGACGAGCTTCTGGGTCTCGATCTCCTGGCCGGCCGCGAGCTGGTGCAGCCGCAGCCGCTCGACGAAGTCCGGCTCGGCGTTGACGACGGTGATCTCGATGTCCGCCGGGGACAGCCGGCGGGCCAGGTTGCCGGCCACGTAGGCTCCGGCATAGCCGGCACCGAGGACGACGATGCGGTGCTTCATGTGCTGCTCCTGTCGGTTCGCTTGCTCTCGGGGAGTTGAGCGGGACAGGCCCCCGATTCCTGACAGGAACAGCATGTGACGTGGGTCACGGAGCCTAGGGGGGTCCGCTCGGCTGCCTTAAGGCCCGATCCTCAGCTCCCGCCGGCGAGTTCGCCGCTGAGCTTCCCGTGCAGGTGGGCGCTGGGGTCGTTCAGGCCGGTGATCTCCACGTGCTTGCCGCGCTGGGCGTACCGGTGCTCGATCGCGTCGAGGGCAGCCACGGAGGATGCGTCCCAGATGTGGGCCGCGGAGAGGTCGATGACCACCTGGTCGGGGTCGCCGGCGTAGTCGAACTGCTCGACGAGGTCGTTCGAGGAGGCGAAGAACAGCTCGCCGGTCACGCAGTACACGACCTGGCCGCCGTCCGGATCGAGGACGGAGGTGACGTTCGCGAGGTGCGCGACGCGCTTGGCGAAGATGACCATCGCGGTGACCGACCCGGCGACGACGCCGACGGCGAGGTTGTGGGTGGCGACCACGCAGGCGACGGTCAGCACCATGACGGTGATCTCCCCGGCGGGCATGCGCCGGAGCGTCTTCGGGGCGATGGAGTGCCAGTCGAAGGTGGCGAAGCAGACCATGACCATGACGGCGACGAGGGCCGCCATCGGGATCCGGGAGACGACGGGCCCGAAGACGATGCACAGCACCATGAGGAACGCGCCCGCGAGGAAGGTCGACAGCCGGGTCCGGGCGCCCGAGACCTTCACATTGATCATTGTCTGGCCGATCATCGCGCAGCCGCCCATGCCGCCGAAGAACCCGGTGACGATGTTCGCGACGCCCTGGCCCACGGACTCGCGCGTCTTGCTCGACCGGGTGTCGGTGATCTCGTCGACGAGCTTCGCCGTCATCAGCGACTCCATCAGCCCGACCACCGCCATGGCCAGGGCGTACGGGGCGATGAGCGTGAGGGTGTCCAGGGTGAACGGCACGTCCGGCAGACCGGGCACGGGCAGTGAGGACGGCAGGGCGCCCTTGTCCCCGACGGTCGGCACCGCGATCCCCGCGGCCACCGTGATCGCGGTGAGGACGACGATGGACACCAGCGGAGCCGGTACCACCTTGGTGACCTTGGGGAAGAACACCATCAGCCCGAGCCCGCCGGCGAGCAGCGGGTAGACGGCCCACGGCACGTTCCGCATCTCGGGGACCTGGGCCATGAAGACGAGGATGGCGAGGGAGTTGACGAAGCCGACCATCACCGAGCGGGGTATGAAGCGGATCAGCTTCGCGACCCCGAGCGCCCCGAGCACGATCTGGAAGACGCCGCCGAGGATCACGGCAGCGATCAGGTAGCCCAGGCCGTGCTCCCGGTTGAGCGGAGCGATCACGAGCGCCACCGCCCCCGTGGCGGCGGAGATCATCGCCGGGCGCCCGCCGACGACCGAGATCGCCACGGCCATGGTGAAGGACGAGAAGAGGCCGATTGCCGGGTCGACTCCGGCGATGACCGAGAAGGAGATCGCCTCGGGGATCAGCGCGAGTGCGACCACCAGACCGCCGAGCACCTCGGTGCGGAACACCTTCGGTGACATCCAGGCGGGCCGCGCCGGCCGACGAAGGCCGCGCGGGCGCGAGGGGCTGGAGACGGAGGAGGAAGACAAGACGGCACGGACCTCAGGCTCGGGCGCACCCCAACCGGCAGGCGGGCGCGCGGAGAAGACGCGAAGACGGAGATCGCCCAGGCTCCTGGGAGAAGCCGACCAAGATCTTCTCCCAGATTTCTCCCAAACGATCTCCGCAGACGCAGGAAGGGCCTGACCCGCGATGCGGATCAAGCCCTTGACCTGGTCTTACGAAGTCGGGGTGGCGGGATTTGAACCCACGACCTCTTCGTCCCGAACGAAGCGCGCTGCCAAGCTGCGCTACACCCCGATCGCCGCCTTGCAGCAGCTGCTGTCGTGGCGACATCGATTACTTTAGCGGACCTGCGGCCTGAGGCGAAATCCGGTTTTCACCGAGCGGTCGCGGGGCCAGCGGAGATGCCGGGCGGTAGCGGTCCGCCGCGACCAGGGCCAGGCCGAGGGCGTAGAAGAGGATGCCCAGCACCAGCGCGTTCAGGGCCACGCGGCCGTAGCCGTACTGGGCCACGTCGATGAAGGGGTACGTGTACCGGCTCTTCACGTCGGGGGACAGCAGGGCTCCGCGGACCAGCGCGAAGGTCACGTACGCGAGCGGGTACGCCGGCCAGCGGACGGCGTGGCGCGGGAGCAGGGTGCCCGGGGCGGTGAGGAAGAGGAAGTCCAGGACGGCGCCGATCGGCGTGACCGTGTGGAGGAGCTGGTTGGCGACGGCCTTGGCGCCGGTCAGCTTGTTCAGGTCCTCCAGCACGTTGAAGGGGCTCGACGGGTTCGCGAGCACCAGGTGGAAGACCAGCCCGGTGATCAGGATGAAGAGCAGGACCCCGCCCCGGTAGAGGGGGTCGACGTCCGGGCGGCGCTGCCAGGTGCGGGCGGCCGAGAGGGAGAAGACGACCGCCACCGCGATGTTCGTCCAGATGGTGAAGAAGCTCAGGACGACGGGGACGCTGCCGTGGGTGAGCTCGATGGCGAGCCCCACCACGGCCGCAGCGGCGATGAGGGCGCGGAAGGCCGCCTGGACTGCGTACGTCGGTGAGGTCATCGCATCAACGTACCGGTGGAGGTCGGGGGAATCCTTACGCCTTCTCGGTGAGCGTCAGGAGTGTCGCCTCCGGCGGGCAGGCGAAGCGCACCGGGGTGAACCGGTTGGTGCCGCAGCCCGCCGAGACGTGCAGGTACGAGCGCTGCCCGGCCGCGTCGTAGGTGGACAGGCCCTTCACCCGCTTGGTGTCCAGGTCGCAGTTGGTGACGAGCGCCCCGTAGAAGGGGATGCACAGCTGTCCGCCGTGCGTGTGGCCGGCGAGGATCAGCGGATAGCGGTCGGCGGTGAAGGCTTCGAGGACGCGCAGGTAGGGGGCGTGGACCACGGCGATCGAGAAGTCCGCCCCCGTGTCCGGACCGCCGGCCACCCGCTCGTAGCGGTCCCGCTTGATGTGCGGGTCGTCCAGACCGGTGAAGGCCAGGTCCAGTCCGTCCAGTTTCAGCCGCGCCCGGGTGTTGGTGAGGTTCAGCCAGCCCGCCGCGTCGAAGGCGTCCCGCATCTCCTCCCACGGGTTGTGGACGGCGCCGACGACCGGCTTGTTGCCGTTCAGCCCGTGTCGGCCCTGGGCCTTCTCGATCAGGTAGCGCCCGGGGTTGCGCAGCCGGGGCCCGTAGTAGTCGTTCGACCCGAAGACGTACACGCCGGGGAAGGACATCAGGGGGCCCAGGGCGTCGAGCACCTCCGGAATGCCTTCGGTGTCGGAGAGGTTGTCGCCGGTGTTCACGACGAAGTCCGGGCGCAGCCCGGCCAGCGACTGCAGCCAGGCGCGCTTCTTGCGCTGCCCGCCGACCATGTGGATGTCGGAGACCTGCAGTATGCGCAGCGGGCGCATCCCCCGGGGCAGGACCGGGACCGTCACCCGGCGCAGGCGGAACGACCGCGCCTCGAAACCGGCGGCATAGGCCACACCCGCGGCCCCCACCGCAGCGATTCCGGCAGCCGCCTTCAGGGGTACTCCGTAACGCGCACGCATGGACCCATCGTCGCAGACCCGGAAAACGGGTGGGCGCCACCGCCCCCGTACCTGGCAGACTCAGGTGCATGACCACGCTCAAGGCCAAGCTCCAGGAAGACCTCACCACCGCCATCAGGGCGCGGAACGAGCTGCACTCGTCCACCCTGCGACTGACCCTCTCCGCCATCACCAACCAGGAGGTCGCGGGCAAGGAAGCACGCGTGCTCTCCGACGACGAGGTCCTCAAGGTGATCGCCAAGGAGGCGAAGAAGCGCCGCGAGGCCGCGGAGGCCTTCGCCCAGGGCGGCCGTCCCGAGCAGGCCGCGCGGGAGACCCTGGAGGGCGAGTTCCTCGACACGTACCTGCCCAAGCAGCTCGGCGACGAGGAGCTCGACGCGATCGTGGCGCAGGCCGTCGCGGAGGCCAGGGCCGCGGGCGCCGAGGGGCCGCGCGCGATGGGTGCCGTCATGAAGATCGTGAACCCGAAGGTCGCCGGTCTCGCGGAGGGCGGGCGGGTCGCCGCCGCCGTGAAGAAGCACCTCTCCTGACATCGGGGGACGCAAACGGGTGAGGGCCCCGGCCGGGTTTCGGCTGGGGCCCTCGTCGTTCGTGCGCCGCGCGGCTACTGCTCCTCGCGGCCGCCGATGATGCCGCCCGGGCCGATCGTGAAACCGGGGAAGGGCGTGTCGGTGTCCCCGCCCGTGGTGCCGCCGGTGGCTCCGACGGTCGTCGCTCCGCCGGGCCGCCCGCCGGGCTTGTTGTCGCCGCCCGGCTTGCCGGGCTTGCTCGTGCTCGTGGGCGGCTTGTTGCCGCGGGAGCCGCCGGACGGAACGACAGGCTCCGGGATGCTGACGGTGGTGAAGGTGGGGGACTCGCGCCCGGACAGGGCGCCGGTGATGGCGTCCTTCCAGATCGGGCCGGGCAGGCCGCCGCCGAAGACCTTCGGGTAGTACTGGCCGCCGATCCTGATGTTCTCCATCGTGATCTTCTTTGTGCCGCCCGAACCGACCCACACCGCACCGGAGATGTTCGGGGTGTAGCCCACGAACCAGGCGTTGTGACGGGAGTCCGTCGTACCGGTCTTGCCCGCGCTGTCGCGCTCGGTCAGACCCGCTCGCTCACCGGTACCGGAGTCGACCACTCCGCGCAGCAGGGTGTTGATCGTGTCCGCGGTCTCCGTGGCCATCGCCCGGTCGCACTTGCTCTTCGGCACCGCCAGCGCCTTGCCATGGGCGTCGGTGATCGACTCTATGGCGATCGGGGTGCAGTAGACGCCCCGGTTGGCGAAGGTCGCGTACGCGTTGGCCATCGTCAGCGGGGAGAGTTCGGCGGAGCCGAGCGCGATCGAGGGTCCCTCGGGCAGCTTCGAGCCGTCGGCCGGGACGACGCCGAGCTTCTGCGTCATCTCCGAAACCGGGCAGAGGCCGATCTCACCGATCATCTCGACGAAGTACGTGTTGATGGACTTCTCCATCGCCGTCTTCATGGCGTACGGACCGATCTCGTCCTCGGTCTCGTTCTCCGCCGTCTCCCGCCTGGAGGGCGGGTTGATGTACGACGTGCCGTCACAGCGGCTGATCGGGCTCGGGTAGTCCATCTTGTTCGGCGCCCCGTACACCTTCGTCGCCGGCATGCCGCGCTCCAGCGCGGCGGCCGCGATGAACGGCTTGAAGGTGGAGCCGACCTGGAAGCCGAAGTTCGAGCCGCCCATCCGCTTGTCCACGGAGTAGTTGATCACGGTCTCGTTCTTGCCGAAGCCGTACGGCTTGGACTGACCCATCGCCAGCACCCGCCCGGTGCCCGGCTGGACGACGGTCACGGCCGTCGCGATCGAGTCCTCCTGGTAGACGTGGTCCTTGATCGACTCGTTCGCCGCGTCCTGCGCCTGCGGGTCCAGGGTCGTCCGTACGGTCAGACCGCCCTGGTTCCAGACCTTCGCCCGCTCCTCGCGCGTCTTGCCGAAGACCGGGTCGGTGAGGAAGGAGTTCTTCACGTAGTCACAGAAGAACCCGGCGCCCTTGACCGCGGTGATGCAGCCGTTCTTGGGCTTGGTCACCTTCAGGACGACCGGCTTCGCCTTCGCCGCGTCCGCCTCCGCCTGGGAGATGTCCTTGATGTCGGCCATTCGCTGCAGGACGAGGTTGCGGCGCTTCGTCGCCTCGGTCGTGTCGTTCACCGGGTCGTACCGGGTCGGCGACTGGACGACGCCCGCCAGCATCGCGGACTCTTCCAGGGTCAGGTCCTTGGCCGGCTTGCTGAAGTAGCGCTGGGCGGCGGATTCGACTCCGAACGCCTGCTGGCCGAAGAACGTGATGTTGAGGTAGTTCTCGAGGATCTTCTTCTTCCCGAGCTCCTCCTCGACCTGGATCGCGTACTTCAGTTCGCGGATCTTTCGCCCGAGGCTCTTCTCCTGGGCCGCGCGCACCTTCGTCTCGTCGTCACCGGCCTCTTCGACGAACACGTTCTTCACGTACTGCTGGGTGAGCGTCGAGGCACCCTGTGCCGCGCCGCCTTCCTGCGCGTTGCGGTTGACCGCGCGCAGGATGCCCTTGAGGTCGATCGCACCGTGCTCGTAGAAACGCGAGTCCTCGATGGCGACGATCGCCTTCTGCATGTACGGGGAGATCGCCGTGAGGGGGACCACTTGCCGGTCGCGCGAATAGACCATGGCGATCACGTCACCTTGGGCGTCCAGAATCGTGGTCCGCTGGCTCAGTGGCGGAGTCTTGAGATTGGCCGGAATCTCATCGAATCCCTCGACCGTACCCTTGGCCGCGAGCCCCAGGGCACCCGCCGCCGGAATCGCCATGCCGGCCAGCACAACTCCGGAGAGAACGGACACCCCGAGGAACTTGGCGGCCTGCTGGCTCCCCGTGAGCCCGCCGCCCGAGCGCTTCTTTCCCATGGAGGGCAGCCTACGTTCTGATTCGCCGGACACGCGCGAATGCCTTGGCCTAAGCTGTCCCCAACTGTCACAGCAGTCGGGTGTCACATCAACCCCTCGGCTTGATTTTCACCCTTCCCGAATGGGGTGGACTCATGTCCGAATCTCGCTGTTCGCTGTGACTGCGTGCTCGTGATGCCCCGCCGATTTCATCCGAATCGCCGGAATGGCCGGGCATGTCGCCGGATCACTCCGTCGGGTGATCTGCCGCTTACCCATAGTCCGTTCGGACCATTCAAGATTGGGCCCGTCGGGGGTGTTGCACTGTGCCCACCTTCCGTAACGTCCTCAACTGGCAGCGGTGAATATGCCTCTGCCGCCGTGGGGGAGCCTCGATTCGGGAGAGGACGGCGCCGGGATGGGCTGGGTTACCGACTGGAGTGCGCAGGCAGCCTGCCGCACTACCGATCCGGATGAACTGTTCGTTCAAGGAGCGGCACAGAACAGGGCCAAGGCGGTGTGCACCGGATGTCCGGTGCGGACCGAGTGCCTGGCCGACGCGCTCGACAATCGCGTCGAGTTCGGCGTGTGGGGCGGAATGACCGAGCGGGAACGACGCGCGCTGCTGCGCCGGCGTCCCACCGTCACCTCGTGGCGACGGCTGCTCGAAACCGCTCGCACGGAGTACGAGCGCAGCACGGGCATCCTCACCATGGATGCAGACACGGAGATCGACGTTGCGTACGAAACGTACGCGGCAGCCGGGTAGACCACACGGCCGCCACGACGTACGAACGCCTACGCTCCGGTCGGTACCCCGGCCGCGAGTCGCTCTCCGATGGCCCGCAGCCCGGCGAGGTCGTGTACATCGCCGGGCAGGGCGGCCACTTCGGCCACCGCCACTTCGGGGTGCAGTGAGGTGAAGCGATCGCGTGTGCGCTGCTCACGCGCGATCACCTGCATCCTCTCCGCGTGCAGGCGCAGCAGTCCTGCGGTGATCTCGTCCACGACGAGGGAGCTGTCGGGCGTGTCGTCGGTCGCTACGTCGGTCGTGTCGGCGGGGGAGCCGGCGTCGTCGGCGTCGTGGGCCGAGTCACGAAGTCCAGCTTTCCCGGACTCCTGATCGACAATGCCGCCGTCTTCAAGATTCTCCGCAGCGGCCAACGCCCGCTCGGCGGACAGCTGGTCGGCGCCACTGCCGTGCACCCGGTTCAGTACGAGACCCGCCAGCGGCATCTTCTCCGCGGCCAGCCGCTCCACGAAGTACGCCGCCTCGCGCAGGGCGTCCGGTTCGGGCGCGGCGACCACGAGGAAGGCCGTGCCCGGCGCCTGGAGCAGCCGGAAGGTCGCGTCCGCGCGGGTGCGGAAGCCGCCGAACATCGTGTCCATCGCGGCCACGAAGGTCTGAACGTCCTTCAGCAGCGAGGCGCCCATCAGCTTGCTGAGGGTGCCCGTCATGATCGACATGCCGACATTGAGGAACTTCATCCCCGCCCGGCCGCCCACCTTCGCCGGAGCCATCAGCACCCGGATGAACTTCCCGTCCAGGAAGGATCCGAGGCGCTTCGGCGCGTCGAGGAAGTCCAGCGCGGACCGGCTCGGCGGGGTGTCCACGATGATCAGGTCCCAGTCGTCCCGGGCCCGCAGCTGCCCCAGCTTCTCCATCGCCATGTACTCCTGCGTTCCCGCGAAGCCGGCCGACAGCGACTGGTAGAAGGGGTTGGCGAGGATGGCCTTGGCCCGCTCGCCGTCCGCGTGCGCCTCGACGATCTCGTCGAAGGTCCGCTTCATGTCGAGCATCATGGCGTGCAGTCCACCGCCGTCGGCGCCCACGCCGCCGACCTCGCGCGGGGTGTTGTCCAGCGAGTCGATCCCCATCGACTGAGCGAGCCGCCGCGCCGGGTCGATGGTCAGCACCACCACCTTCCGCCCGCGCTCGGCCGCCCGTACGCCGAGCGCCGCGGCCGTGGTGGTCTTGCCGACCCCGCCCGCCCCGCAGCACACGACGATCCGGGTCCCCGGGTCGTCCAGCAGCCCGTCGACCGCCAGTCGCGGCGCAGAGTCCAGCCCCACGGTGTCCACCCCCTCGCTCATTCGCCCACCGACTGCTTGCGCAGTTCCTTCGCCAGCTCGTACAGCCCGGCCAGGTCCATACCGGCGCCGAGCAGGGGGAGTTCGTACGTCGGCACGTCCAGCTCGCCCAGTACGGCGCGCTGCTCGCGCTCCAGCTCCACCCGGCTCGCGTGCTCGGCGGCCTGCACGAGCAGTGGCTCAACCAGCCGCTCGGCGAGCCCGCCGCGGCGCGCGCCGCCGAGTCCCGCGCGGGAGAGCGCCTGTGCGACCCCGGCACGGTGGTCCTCGGCGGCGGCGCGCAGGGTGTCCTCGTCCAGGTGGTGCGGGCGCACCATGTTGACGACGACCCGCCCGACGGGCAGCCCGGCCCGCCGCAGCTCCTCGATCCCGTCCGCGGTCTCCTGGACGGGCATCTCCTCCAGGAGGGTGACCAGGTGGACGGCCGTCTCCGGGGACTTGAGCACCTTCATGACGGCCTGCGCCTGGTTGTGGATCGGCCCGAACCGGGCCAGGCCCGCCACCTCGTCGTTGACGTTCAGGAAGCGGGTGATCCGTCCGGTCGGCGGCGCGTCCATGATCACGTGGTCGTAGACGAACCGGCCGGCCCTGTCCTTGCGCCGCACGGCCTCGCAGGCCTTGCCCGTCAGCAGCACGTCGCGCAGCCCGGGGGCGATGGTCGTGGCGAAGTCGATGGCGCCGAGCTTCTTGAGCGCCCGGCCGGCCGAGCCGAGCTTGTAGAACATCTGGAGGTAGTCCAGCAGCGCCCGTTCGGCGTCGATGGCGAGCGCGAAGACCTCCCCGCTGCCACCCGGCGCGACCGCGATCTTCCGTTCCTCGTACGGGAGCGCCTCCGTACCGAAGAGCTGTGCGATGCCCTGCCTGCCCTCGACCTCCACCAGAAGAGTCCGCTTGCCCTCGCGTGCGAGGGCGAGCGCGAGTGCCGCGGCGACCGTGGTCTTGCCGGTGCCGCCCTTGCCGCTGACCACCTGGAGCCTGCTCACAGCGCCCGAGCCTAATTCCTTTGCCCCGGACCGCAGGCACTACCCTCGCTCCCATGACCAAGAAGTTCGAATACGCGACCGTCCCGCTGCTGGTCCACGCCACCAAGCAGATCCTGGACACCTGGGGCGAGGACGGCTGGGAGCTCGTCCAGGTCGTGCCCGGGCCGAACAACCCCGAGCAGCTGGTGGCCTACCTCAAGCGGGAGAAGGCATGAGCGGCGGCGCCGTCGAAGCGAAGCTGGCCGAGCTCGGCCTGACCCTCCCCGAGGTCGTCCCGCCGATCGCCGCGTACCAGCCGGCGGTCCGGTCGGGTGCGTACGTCTACACCGCGGGCCAGCTCCCGATGGTCAAGGGCAGCATGCCGGTCACCGGCAAGGTCGGCGCCGAGGTCTCGGCGGAGCAGGCCAAGGAACTGGCCGCCGTGTGCGCGCTGAACGCCCTGGCCGCCGTCAAGTCGGTCATCGGCGACCTCGACAAGATCGCGCGTGTCGTGAAGGTCGTCGGCTTCATCGCCTCGGCCCCCGACTTCACCGCCCAGCCGGGCGTGCTGAACGGCGCGAGCGAGCTCCTGGGCGCGGTCCTCGGCGAGAAGGGCGTCCACGCCCGCAGCGCGGTCGGCGTGGCGGTCCTCCCGCTGGACGCGCCGGTCGAGGTCGAGATCCAGGTCGAACTGGTCCCCGGAGCCTGACCCCCTCCGGGGCGGTGGTCCAGGTCCGCAGGTGCGGCGCCGTTCCCGGGGGCGCCGCCCCCGGACCCTCCCCCGGCTACCGCTGGGGTCCCCCCGGACGGAGTCTGGGGGAGGGTCTGGGGCGGAGCTCCAGGAGGCCGCGCGCAGCAGGAGACCCTCGAACATCGGGCCGGATGGCCGTAGCATCCCGCCATGCCGAATCAGCAGCAGCCCACCCCGCCCCCCGGAGGCCAGTGGTACCCCCCGGAGTGGCCCGACCGCATCCGCGCGCTCGCGGACGGTTCCCTCACCCCGGTGGAACCGAAGCGCGCCGCCACCGTCATGCTGCTGCGCGACACCCCCGCCGGGCCCACCGTGCACATGCTCCGCAGGCGGGCCTCCATGGCCTTCGCCGGAGGCGCGTACGCCTATCCCGGCGGCGGGGTCGACCCGCGCGACGAGGAGCACCAGGTCGGCTGGGCCGGGCCCAGCCGAGCCGACTGGGCCGAGCGGCTCGGCACGGACACCCGTACCGCCCAGGCCATCGTCTGCGGAGCCGTACGGGAGACCTTCGAGGAGGCCGGCGTCCTGCTCGCCGGGCCGACCGCGGACACCGTCGTCGGGGACACCACCGGCGACGACTGGGAGGCCGACCGCGAGGCTCTCGTGGCGCGGGAGCTGTCCTTCGCCGAGTTCCTCGACCGCCGCGGCCTGCGGCTGCGCTCCGACCTGCTCGGGGCGTGGGCGCGCTGGATCACCCCGGAGTTCGAGCAGCGCCGCTACGACACCTGGTTCTTCGTCGCCGCCCTCCCCGAGGGCCAGCGCACCCGCAACGCCTCCACCGAGGCCGACCGGACCGTCTGGATCCGCCCGGCCGACGCGGCCGCCGGATACGACAAGGGCGAGCTCCTGATGATGCCGCCCACGATCACCACCCTGCGCTCCCTGGAGCCGTACGGGAGCGCCGCAGAGGCACTCGCGGGGGCCGCCGGCAAGGACCTCACCCCCGTGCTGGCGCAGGCCTCGCTGGAGGGCGGGGAGCTGGTTCTGAGCTGGCCGGGCCACGACGAGTTCACCAAGCGCGTCAGCATCGACCGCCCCGGAGGCACCGAGTGACCGACGCCGCCGCACTGCCCGGACAGCCCCGTGGAGTGGTCTCCTCCGGGCCCGCGACCGCCCGCGCGGTGAACGTCCTGGCCCCCAACGCCTCCGCGATGACCCTGGACGGCACCAATACCTGGCTCCTGTCCGAGCCCGGCTCCGACCTGGCCGTCGTGGTCGACCCCGGCCCGCTGGACGACGTACACCTGCGCGCGGTCATCGCCGCCGCCGAGCAGGCGGGCAAGCGGATCGCCCTCACCCTGCTCACCCACGGCCACCCCGACCACGCCGAGGGCGCCGGCCGCTTCGCCGAGCTCACCGGTACCAAGGTCCGCGCCCTGGACCCGGCCCTGCGCCTCGGCGACGAGGGCCTGGCGGCGGGGGACGTCATCCGGACCGGCGGGCTGGAGCTGCGCGTGGTCCCGACCCCGGGGCACACCAGCGACTCGCTCTGCTTCCACCTGCCCGCCGACCGGGCGGTGCTGACGGGCGACACCGTCCTCGGGCGCGGTACGACCGTCGTCGCCCACCCCGACGGCCGCCTGGGCGACTACCTGGACTCCCTGCGCCGTCTGCGCTCGCTCACGGTCGACGACGGCGTGCACACCGTCCTGCCGGGCCACGGGCCGGTGCTGGAGGACGCGCAGGGCGCCGTGGAGTTCTACCTGGCCCACCGGGCGCACCGGCTCGCGCAGGTCGAGACGGCCGTCGAGAACGGCTTCGTCACCCCCGAGGCCGTCGTCCGGCAGGTCTACGCGGACGTGGACCGCTCCCTGTGGCCGGCGGCGGAATGGTCCGTCCGCGCGCAGCTGGAGTACCTCCAGGAGCACGGCCTGATCCCGGGCGGCCCCGAGCTCTAGGCCGAACGGGGGCTCTTCGTGCCGTGCCGGGCGGTGTACTCGTCGGCGAGCCACGGCCCCAGGTCCTCGATGTACGCACGCAGCACCGCCGGGTCCGCGACCGGATCCAGTGCCACGGCGGCCGCTCCCCGCATCTGCGCGGCGCGCTCCGGGTAGTACAGGCCGAAGACCTCAGCCGACTCGGTGAGGTCGCTGGTCCAGCCGCCCCACCGGGGCATGACCAGCGTGAAGCCGGTGCGGACCAGCTGCCGGGCGAAGGACCGGCTCAGCCTCCGGTACTCCTCCGGGGTGGTCGCGGCCTGCGCCGTGGCGCGCCAGGCGGGCAGCCGCTCGGCCAGGTCGCCGTTGGTCTCGCGGGCCAGCAGGCCGTCGGGGCGGTAGCGGGGCAGGTGCTCGGCCAGGTCCGCGCCGAGCAGCGGGGTGCACAGGCAGGCGAGGAACCAGCCGAGGTCGAATTGTTCCGCCTCGCTCAGCAGGGTGTCCTTGCCGTAGAGCAGGAGGCCGACCCCGTCGATCTCCTCGAACTCCTCGTCGAGCCCGCGCGCCAGTACCTCGGCGGTGTCCCGGTCCTCGGCGGAGGGCTCGTGGTGCAGGGCGAGCAGCAGGTCGAGGTCGGACCGCCCGGGCCGGGCCGCCCCGCGGGGCACGGATCCGTACAGGTAGGCGCTGTGCAGCCGGCGCCCGAACGCCTCGCCGGTCCGCTCCCGCGCGGCCGCGACGACCCCGCGGAACCGTTCCTGCACCTTCCCGAGCGCGCCCTCGCGCTCGAAGTACCCGTACGGGTCCACACCTCTGTGCTCCATGCACCCACTGTGCAGGGTGTGGCCCCGCCGGCGCCTGAGGCACGGGGGACCGGAAGCGCCCCCACGACGGCTCCGCGCCCGGATACGCCGAAGGGGCCCCGCCCAGCCGGGCAGGGCCCCTCACACGGCAAAGGCCGGCGTCAGCGGGACCGCTTCGCCAGCCGCTCCACGTCCAGCAGGATCACGGCACGGGCCTCCAGGCGGAGCCAGCCGCGGCCCGCGAAGTCGGCCAGCGCCTTGTTCACGGTCTCGCGCGACGCGCCGACGAGCTGCGCCAGCTCCTCCTGCGTGAGGTCGTGCACGACGTGGATGCCCTCCTCGGACTGCACGCCGAACCGGCGCGACAGGTCCAGGAGCGCCCGTGCCACACGGCCGGGAACGTCGGAGAAGACCAGGTCGGACATCTGGTCGTTGGTCTTGCGCAGGCGGCGGGCGACGGCGCGCAGCAGTGCGGTCGCGACCTCCGGCCGGGCGTTGAGCCAGGGCTGGAGGTCGCCGTGGCCGAGGCCGAGCAGCTTGACCTCGGTCAGCGCGGTGGCGGTGGCGGTGCGCGGGCCCGGGTCGAAGAGCGACAGCTCGCCGATCAGCTCGCCGGGGCCGAGGACGGCCAGCATGTTCTCGCGGCCGTCGGGGGAGGTGCGGTGGAGCTTCACCTTGCCCTCGGTCACGACATACAGCCGGTCGCCGGGGTCGCCCTCGTGGAACAGGGCGTCACCGCGTGCGAGGGTCACCTCGCCCATGGAGGCGCGGAGCTCCGCGGCCTGCTCGTCATCGAGCGCCGCGAAGAGCGGGGCGCGCCGCAGAACGTCGTCCACGAGTCTCTCTCCTATGTCGACCAGCTCAGGGGACCGGTCCCTCATTTTGCCGGACGGCTCAAACAGTGCGATCAATCACTACCAAGGATGCCGGACGGACGCCCGTGCTGTGTGGTGAGAGACCAATCGGGGTGGTGTTACCTGAGGTCCGGGCGGGTGTCAGCGGCCGGCCTTAGGCTGGCCGGGTGTCCAATAAGCCGGTGAGAGCACAGGCCAAGGGGTCCGCGGGAGTGACGGCGGCCCATAATTCAGCCGTGGGCGAACATGCCCCCGCGAAGGTGCCCGCGAAGGCCCCACCGACCCCTCAGGGCAAAGATTCGGCCAAGAAACGGCCGAAGGCACCGGTGACGGCCAACGGGGTGGCGGCCCCGGTGAAGGTGCCCGCGAAGGCTGTCGCGAAGGCACCGGCCCCGGCGAAGGCGCCTGCCAAGGCGACCGCCAAGCCCGAGTCCCACCTCTCCATGGTGCGTCGCGCCCGCCGCATCAACCGCGAGTTGGCCGAGTTGTACCCGTACGCCCATCCGGAGCTCGACTTCCGCAATCCCTTCGAGCTCCTGGTCGCCACCGTCCTGTCCGCGCAGACCACCGACCTGCGCGTGAACCAGACGACCCCGGCCCTCTTCGCCGCCTACCCGACCCCCGAGGACATGGCCGCGGCAGTTCCGGAGGACCTGGAGGAGCTGATTCGGCCGACCGGGTTCTTCCGGGCGAAGTCCCGCTCCCTCCTCGGCCTCTCACAGGCCCTGCGGGACAACTTCGGCGGAGAGGTTCCCGGCCGCATCGAGGACCTGGTGACGCTGCCCGGGGTCGGCCGCAAGACGGCGAACGTCGTCCTGGGCAATGCGTTCGGAGTCCCCGGCATCACCGTGGACACCCACTTCGGCCGGCTGGTGCGCCGCTGGAAGTGGACCGAGCAGGAGGACCCGGAGAAGGTCGAGGCGGAGATCTGCGCGATCTTCCCGAAGAGCGAGTGGACGATGCTCTCGCACCGGGTCGTCTTCCACGGCCGCCGGATCTGCCACTCGCGCAAGCCGGCCTGCGGAGCCTGCCCGATCGCGCCGCTGTGCCCGGCCTACGGGGAGGGCGAAACGGATCCGGAGAAGGCGAAGAAGCTGCTCAAGTACGAGAAGGGCGGCCAGCCGGGCCAACGCCTGACCCCACCCCCGGACTACCCGGGCCTCCCGGCCCCGTCGAAACCGAGCCCAACCCCGGCGTAACTCCAGCCCCGGCAGCGGCGCCGCACCTGAGGAACGAATCGGTACCCGCACCGCGTTGGCGGTTGTGGGAGACACGGACAGGGATGCCTATGACGCGCGGTAGCGGTACGCGGGACGAGACGGCCACAGCCCGGGAGGGCTTCGGCGGCGACATCGCCGTCACCACCACCGGCCTGCCCGCCTGGCTCGACCCCGTCGCCGAGGCGGCCCGCTCCGTGGAGGGGCCGCAGCTGAGCCGGTTCCTGCCCCCGACTGACGGCCGCGGCCGTCAGTCGGCCGTGCTCGTCCTCTTCGGCGAGGGCCCCCGCGGCCCCGAGCTGCTGCTCATGGAGCGCGCAGGCACTCTCCGCTCGCACGCGGGCCAGCCGTCCTTCCCGGGCGGCGCCCTGGACCCGGAGGACGGCGATCCGGCCACCACGGGCCCGCTGCGCGCCGCCCTGCGCGAGGCCGAGGAGGAGACCGGGCTCGACCCCTCCGGGGTCCAGCTCTTCGGGGTGCTGCCCCGGCTGTACATCCCGGTCAGCGAGTTCGTCGTGACCCCGGTCCTCGGCTGGTGGCGTACGCCCAGCCCGGTCGGAGCCGTGGACCCGGCCGAGACGGCCCGGGTCTTCACGGTTCCCGTGGCCGATCTCACGGACCCGGCGCACCGGGTCACGACCGTCCACCCGGGCGGTCACCTGGGGCCGGGCTTCACCGTCGAATCGGCCCTGGTCTGGGGGTTCACCGCCGGGGTGATCGACCGGATCCTGCACTTCGCGGGCTGGGAGCGCCCGTGGGACCGCTCACGGCAGGTCCCGCTCGACTGGCGCGCATGAGACGGTGGCCCACGTGAACGTGCTGGACATCTTGTTGTTGGTCGCCGCCGTGTGGTTCGCGATCGTCGGCTACCGCCAGGGGTTCGTCGTCGGCATCCTGTCGGTGATCGGCTTCCTCGGCGGTGGCCTCATCGCCGTGTCCCTGCTGCCACTGGTCTGGGACCGGGTGACGGACAACGGCACCCAGGTGTCCACCACGGCCGTGGTGATCGCCGTCGTCGTGATCATCGTCTGCGCCTCCATCGGGCAGGCCCTGACCACCCACCTCGGCAGCAGCCTCCGCCGCCGCATCACCCGGAATCCGGCGCGCGTGATCGATGCGGCCGGCGGCGCCCTGGTCAACGTGGTCGCGATGCTGCTGGTGGCCTGGCTGATCGGTTCGCTGCTCGCCGGGACCTCGGTGCCCACGCTGGGCAAGGAGGTCCGCAACTCCAAGGTGCTCCTCGGAGTGGCCCGGGTGCTGCCCGAGCAGGCGAACACCTGGTTCTCGGACTTCAGGTCCACCCTGGAGCGCAACGGCTTCCCGCAGGTGTTCACCCCGTTCTCGAACGAGCCCATCCCCGCGGTGCAGGCGCCGGACCCGGACCTCTCCACGAGCCCCGTCGCGGAGCAGGCCAAGCAGTCGATCGTGAAGGTCGTCGGCACCGCGCCCAGCTGCAGCAAGGTGCTGGAGGGCACCGGCTTCGTCTTCGCGCCCGGCAAGGTGATGACCAACGCACACGTCGTCGGCGGGGTCGGCGAGCCGACCGTGCAGGTCGGCGGCGAGGGCAAGCTGTACGACGGCAAGGTCGTGCTCTACGACTGGGAGCGCGACATCGCCGTCCTGGACGTGCCCAAGCTGAAGGCGCCGGCGCTGGAGTTCACCGACAAGGACGCGGTGAGCGGCAACGACGCGATCGTCGCCGGCTTCCCGGAGAACGGCGCGTACGACGTGCGCGCGGCCCGGGTCCGCGGCCGGATCAACGCCAACGGCCCGGACATCTACCACCGGGGCACCGTCCGACGGGACGTCTACTCACTGTTCGCGACGGTCCGCCAGGGCAACTCCGGCGGTCCGCTGCTGACGCCCGACGGCAAGGTGTACGGGGTCGTCTTCGCGAAGTCCCTCGACGACCCGAACACCGGCTACGCGCTGACGGTGGACGAGATCCGCGACGACATCCGGATCGGCAGGACCGCCGACCGCCGGATCGACAGCCAGGGCTGCGCCCTCTGAGGCCGCGAACCCGAGGCGCCGGACTGACGTCCCGGACTCAGGTCCCGGACCTGACGTCCCCGGACCTTGCGTCCTCCTACGTCCGTGGATGGCGTAGGCGCGCCGAGACCCACAGGGCCCGGCGGCGCAGGATGCGCGGAATCCCGAGTCGGAGGTCGTGGCCGTGCCGGCCGGCCCTCCCGTGGGTGCCCGGAGCTGCGTCCGAGCGGTCTTCGCGTGCGGTGTCACCGTAGTCGTGCGTCCAGCCCATACTCCGAGCTGTGCCCGTGCCCCAAGGTCGGTAACCCCTTCCGGGGCGGCCAATTGGCCTATGCGCCAGGCAATTGAATGCTTGTCATATCGGCTGGGGTTCGATTAACGGTCCGGTTCGGGGTCTTTGAGCCAGTTCACGAGCTCCGTGGAGAAGGCCACCGGGTCCTCCTCGTGCGGGAAGTGCCCGAGACCGTCGAACAACCGCCACCTGTACGGGGCTTCGACGTACTCCCCGGAACCGGCCGCGCTGCGCGTCCGCATCACCGGGTCGAGCGAGCCGTGCAGGTGTAGCGTCGGCACCCGCACCGGCCGCTTCATCCGCCGGTTGAACTGGAGCCCGTCGGGCCGCGCCATCGACCGCATCATCCAGCGGTACGGCTCCACGGAGCAGTGCGCGGTGGACGGAATGCACATGGCCCGCCGGTACACGGCGATGTCCTCGTCGGTGATGGACTCCTGCAGCCGGGGTCCGGACCAGTCCCGGATCAACTCCCCTACGAGGGCCCCGTCTTCGGCGACGAGCTGCCGCTCGGGGACGAACGGCCGCTGGAAGCCCCAGATGTGCGAACTGGCACGGGTCTGCCCGAAGTCCGACAACATCGCCGAGCGCCAGCGGCGCGGGTGCGGCATCGAGGAGACGACGAGGCGGCGCACCAGCTTGGGCCGCATCACGGCCGCCGTCCAGGCGAGGTAGCCGCCCAGGTCGTGCCCGACGAGCGCGGCGTCCGGCTCGCCCAGGGAGCGGATGACACCGGTGACGTCGAGCGCCAGGTTGGCCGGGTCGTAGCCGCGCGGGGTGCGGTCGCTGCCGCCCACCCCGCGCAGGTCCATCGCGACGGCCCGGTAACCGGCGTCCGCGAGCGCGGTCAGCTGGTGCCGCCAGGTCCACCAGAACTGCGGGAAGCCGTGCAGCAGCAGCACCAGCGGCCCGTCACCCACCTCGGCGACGTGGAAGCGGGCGCCGTTGGCGGCCACGTCCCGGTGGAGCACCGCTCTGCCGTCGGGGAGGTCGAGCCGTACCGCCGTGGCAGCAGTGGGGGGTGTGCTGGGGTCCGGCGTGGGCGCTGTCATGAAGACGAGCGTGCCACACCCACAGCCTGGTCACTGACCGCCCGCGGGTGCGGCTTGACGGTCCCGACGAGCGCGGCGGTCTGCTTGACGGACTCGATGGTCTTCACCGGCGGCTTGACCTTCTTGAACTTGGCGACCGCGAGCAGCCCGATCAGCCCCGCGAGCAGCCAGAACGCCCCGCCGACGATGAGGAAGGACCAGGCGAGGCCCAGGCCGAGGTTGTGGATCCCGTAGGCCGCGGCGAAGCTCAGCACCGGCAGGGAGAAGAGCACGAGCACACCGGCGACGATCGCGGCACCGCTGCCGATGCCCGCACGCTTGACGTCCTGCTTGATCTCCACCTTGGCGAGGGCGATCTCGTCGTGCACCAGGGCGGACATCTCGGCGGTGGCCGAGGCGACCAGCTGGCCCAGTGTGCGCTCGGCTCCCTGCGCCCCTTGGTCCACTGCGCTCATCGCTCTCTCCCTTTGTCGTCTGCTGTGTTGCTGCGTCTGGCGCCGGCGGCTGTCCTCCGTCGTCAGTCAGATCATGCCGGACGGTCGGCCTCGTTGCTGTGCCCGGCCGCCGCTTCCGCCGCGGCGTCGGCCGCGGCTTCGGCCTTGCGGCGGTGCCCCGCGGCCCTCTCCTCGTAGATCTTCGCCATCCGCTCGTGGTACGCCGGGTTGTGCTCCTCGTAGATGTCCGGGATGCCGTCCTGGTCGTCGTCGCGCTCCTCGGCCTCGGTGAGCGCCTTGTACTTGCGGTCGCGGAGCTTGAGCAGGACGCAGGAGATGATCGCGGCGATGAGGGAGCCGATGAGGACGGCGGCCTTGATCTCGTCGGTGAGGATCGTGTCGCCGGCGAAGGCGAGCTCGCCGATCAGCAGCGAGACGGTGAACCCGATGCCGGCGAGGGAGGCCACGGCCAGTACGTCGGGCCAGGCGAGGTCGTCGTTCAGCTCGGCCTTGGTGAAGCGGGCGGCCAGCCAGGTGCCGCCGAAGATGCCCAACGTCTTGCCGACGACCAGGCCGAGGACCACACCGAGGGTCTCGGGCCGGGTGAAGACCTGCCCGATGGACTCGTCGGAGAGGGAGACGCCGGCCGAGAAGAGCGCGAAGAGCGGTACGGCGAGACCGGCCGACACGGGCCGGACCAGGTGCTCGATGTGCTCGCCGGGGGAGTGGTGCTCGCCGTCCTTGGTGTGGCAGCGGAGCATCAGGCCCATGGCGACACCGGCGATGGTGGCGTGGACCCCGCTGTTGTACATCAGGCCCCAGATGGCCAGGGCGAGCGGCACGTAGACGTACCAGCCGCGGACGCCCCGGCGGAGCAGGAACCAGAAGAGGACCAGGCCGACGACCGCGCCGCCGAACGCCAGGAAGTCGATCTCGCTCGTGAAGAACACCGCGATGATGATGATCGCGAAGAGGTCGTCGACGACGGCGAGGGTCAGCAGGAACGCGCGCAGCGCGGAGGGCAGCGAGGTGCCGATGACCGCGAGGACGGCGAGCGCGAAGGCGATGTCGGTGGCGGTCGGGACGGCCCAGCCGTCCATCGAGCCGTTGCCGAACGTGTTGACGAGGGCGTAGACCCCGGCGGGGACGGCCATGCCGCAGATCGCGGCGATGACCGGGAGGGCGGCGGCCTTGGGTTCGCGCAGGTCACCCGCGACCAGCTCGCGCTTGAGCTCGATGCCGGCCACGAAGAAGAAGATCGCGAGCAGTCCGTCGGCGGCCCAGTGCTGGATCGAGAGGTCCAGGCCGAGGAAGGCGGGGCCGATGTGGAAGTCCCGGACGGTCTTGTAGCTCTCCGCCAGGGCGGGGGTGTTCGCCCAGATGAGGGCGGCGATCGCAGCCACGAGGAGCAGCACACCGCCGACGGTCTCGGCGCGCAGGGCGTCGGCGACGAAGCGCCGCTCGGGCAGCGAGAGCCGACCGAGGAGCTTGCGGCTCTGGTTGTCGGTGGGGGTGGGCGTGGCCACGGTGGGGCACCTCCGGGTGGTCGGTTGGACGGCATGGCGAAGCTCATTGCCGACCAGACTTCCCGGCGCACCCTGTGGCGTTTCTTTACGCTTTCAATATTTTACAGGGCGTACGCGAGGGTGTATCCGGTGATCATCACTTTATGTGCGAAAGGGGCACCCGGCGCGGCGCGCCGGGTGCCCCTTTCGTCGTGTCTCAGTCCTCGCTGGAAGCGCTGGGCAGCTTGCTCTGGATCAGGCTCATCACCGAGGAGTCGGCCAGGGTGGTGACGTCACCGACGGCGCGGTTCTCGGCCACGTCGCGCAGCAGTCGGCGCATGATCTTGCCGGAGCGGGTCTTCGGCAGCTCCTGGACCGGCAGGATCCGCTTCGGCTTGGCGATCGGGCCCAGCGTGGTGCCGACGTGGTTGCGCAGCTCGGCGACGAGACCGTCGGTCTCCGACGCGCTGCCGCGCAGGATCACGAAGGCCACGATGGCCTGGCCGGTGGTCTCGTCGTTGGCGCCCACCACGGCCGCCTCGGCGACCGAGGGGTGCGAGACGAGAGCCGACTCGACCTCGGTGGTCGAGATGTTGTGGCCGGACACCAGCATCACGTCGTCCACCCGGCCGAGCAGCCAGATGTCTCCGTCCTCGTCCTTCTTGGCGCCGTCGCCCGCGAAGTACTTGCCTTCGAAGCGGGACCAGTAGGTGTCGATGAACCGCTGGTCGTCACCCCAGATGGTGCGCAGCATCGACGGCCACGGCTCGGTCAGGACCAGGTAGCCGCCTCCGCCGTGCGGGACCTCGTGCGCCTCGTCGTCCACGACGGTGGCGGAGATCCCGGGCAGCGCGCGCTGCGCCGAGCCCGGCTTGGTCTCCGTGACGCCGGGGAGCGGGGAGATCATCATCGCGCCCGTCTCGGTCTGCCACCAGGTGTCCACGATCGGACAGCGGTCGCCGCCGATGTGCTTGCGGTACCAGATCCAGGCCTCGGGGTTGATCGGCTCGCCGACCGAGCCCAGCACGCGCAGGCTCGACAGGTCGAACTTCGCGGGGATGTCGTCGCCCCACTTCATGAACGTACGGATGGCCGTGGGCGCCGTGTAGAGGATGGTGACGCCGTACTTCTGCACGACCTCCCAGAACCGGCCCTGGTGCGGGGTGTCCGGCGTGCCCTCGTACATCACCTGGGTGGCGCCGTTCGCGAGCGGCCCGTAGACGATGTACGAGTGCCCGGTCACCCAGCCGATGTCGGCGGTGCACCAGTAGACGTCGGTCTCCGGCTTCAGGTCGAAGACCGCGTGGTGGGTGTACGCCGCCTGCGTGAGGTAGCCGCCCGAGGTGTGCAGGATGCCCTTCGGCTTACCCGTGGTCCCCGAGGTGTAGAGGATGAAGAGCGGGTGCTCGGCGTCGAAGGCCTGCGGGGTGTGCTCTACGGACTGCCGGCCGACCGCGTCGTGCCACCAGACGTCGCGGCCCTCGGTGAAGGCGGTGTCCTGGCCGGTGCGCCGTACGACGAGCACGTGCTCGACCTGCGGGCACTTGGCGACGGCCTCGTCGATCGCGGGCTTCAGGGCGGTCGCCTTGCCGCGGCGGTAGCCGCCGTCGGCGGTGATGACCAGCTTGGCGTCGGCGTCCTGGATGCGGGAGGCGACGGCTTCGGCGGAGAAGCCGCCGAAGACCACGGAGTGCGCGGCGCCGATACGGGCGCACGCGAGCATCGCCACGACCGCCTCGGGGATCATCGGCAGGTAGACGGCGACGCGGTCGCCGGCCTGGACGCCGAGCTCGGTCAGGGCGTTGGCGGCCTGGGAGACCTCGTCCTTGAGCTGGGCGTAGGTGATCGCGCGGCTGTCGCCGGGCTCGCCCTCGAAGTGGATGGCGACACGATCGCCGTTGCCGGCCTCGACGTGGCGGTCCACGCAGTTGTAGGCCACGTTCAGCTTGCCGTCCGCGAACCACTTCGCGAAGGGCGGGTTCGTCCAGTCGAGCGTCTCGGTCGGCTCCGTGGCCCAGGTCAGCCGCCGGGCCTGCTCGGCCCAGAAGCCCAGCCGGTCCGCGTCGGCCTGTGCGTACGCAGCCTCTGTCACGTTGGCGGCGGCGGCCAGATCGGAGGGCGGTGCGAACCGCCGCTCCTCCTTGAGCAGATTGGCCAGGCTTTCATTGCTCACGAGATCTCCCTTTCCCAGGGTGTCCGTTGTGTCCCCGGGCATAGCTCATCAGTCGGTGGCCCGGGTGACAAGGGGTAGCCGACAATTGGTTTAGACCTATTTCCCGACTCGGCGCCGCGCGGGAGCGACGCGCGAAGGCCCCTTCCCGCTGCAGGGTGCGAGAAGGGGCCACACGATTGCACGGATACGGGAGGCTATCGGTTCATCGGCGCTGCGGCTCAGGCGTTCTGCCCGACACTGTCGAAGACGCGGCAGTCGAAGAAGTCCTCGCCGTCGGACAGCAGGTAGGCCTGCGCCTCACCCACGTGGAAGTACATCCCGTGCAGCTCCAGCGAGCCCTCGGCGAGCCGCCTGGCCACCGACTCGTGTGCCCTCAGGTGCTCCAACTGCTGGACCACATTGGTCAGGCAGAGCTGCTCGACGGCGTCAGCCGGGAGCCGTCCGGAGATCCGGGCCCAGGCGTGGTGACGGCTGGCCATCCGCTCCAGGCTGGGCAGCCCGTGCCGCAGCCAGCGGCGCAGCGGGGTCATCGGCTGCCCGGGAGCGGAGTTGAGCAGGGCCTGCATGGCCCCGCACCCGGAATGGCCGCACACCGTGATGCTGTCCACCTTCAGCACGTCCACGGCGTACTCGATGGCCGCCGCGACCGAGTCGTCGGTGGACTCCGCGCCGGGGAGCGGGACCAGGTTTCCGACGTTGCGGACGGTGAAGAGGTCGCCGGGGCCGCTGGCCGTGATCATGCTGGTGACCAGGCGGGAGTCCGCACAGGTGAGGAACAGCTGCGAGGGCCGCTGCCCCTCGCGGGCCAGCCGGGCCAGTTCGTCCCGTACGTGGGGCGCGGTATCGCGCTGGAAGGCGCCGATCCCGTTGGCCAGTTGACCGGCTCCGGGACGCCGAGGCCTCTTCGCCGGGGCGGCCTCGGCCTCGAAGGTGTCGGCGGCCGGGGCCTCCGCGTCGTCCGGTTCGGCCGTACGGGGCCGCGTCGGCCGGTGGTCGCAGTGGTTCTGCCAGGGCGTCCAGGGCCGGCAGCACTGGTGGGTCCCGCGCTGCGGCGCACCCCGGGGCCGCTCGGAGGCTCCGGAGCGGCCGGTGACCTTCAGCGAACCCCCGTGCGCCACATGGGACTCCTGCCAGTCCCGCAAGGTCTCGTAGGCCGCGTGGTCCATGAACGAGCCGTCGAGCTCGATCACCGCGTGCCCGTGCTGCGGAATCTGGTTGAGGACCCGGCTCAGCCGCGGCACCGCGAGGAAGGTCAACTGGCCGCGCGCCCTCACCTGGTGGACCTCTCCCTCCAGCTGCTCCACGGTGATCCTCGTCCGGGCGAGGCGGTGCAGCGCCAGCGCCACGGCAACCGCGATGCCGATGGCCACGCCCTCCAGGACCCCGCCGAGCACCACGGCGACGATGGTCGTCGCGTAGACCGGGATCTCCCGGTGCCGCGTGACACTGCGCAGGTGCGTGATGCTGACCATCTGCACGCCCACCGCCATCACCAGCGCGGCCAGCGCGGCCAGCGGGATCAGATCGAGGAGCGGGACGAGCAGTCCGGCCGCGAGCAGCACCCACAGGCCGTGCAGCATGGTCGACCGGCGGCTGACCGCACCGGACTTGACGTTGGCCACGCTGCGGACGGCCACACCCGTGATGGGCAGACCGCCCAGCGCCCCGGAGACGATGTTCGCCGCGCCCTGCCCGCGCAGCTCCTTGTCGAGGCTGGCGCGTGGCGGGCGGTTCCCCGTCCGCCGCTCGGAGGCGATCAGCTTGTCGGTGGCGACCGCGGACAGCAGGGACTCCACACTGCCGACCAGGGTGATGGTCAGCACGGCGGCGATGATGCCGAGCACCGGACCCTCGGGCACTTCGGGCAGGGCGTGGCTGCTCCAGGACGGAAGGTCGACCCGGGGCAGGCCGATCCCGGCCAACGCGGCGAACGCGGTGGCCGTGGCGACGGCGGCGAGGGCCGCCGGCACCTTGCGCAGCGCCAGGCCCGTCCGCCCGGGCAGCCGCGGCCAGCCGAGCAGGACGATCAGGGTCAGCACGCTGATGCCGAGCGCGCCGGGATGGAGGTCGGCCAACTGGCCCGGCAGGCCGAGCACGTTGGCCACGGCCGAGCTCTGCGGGGTGCCGCCGAGCACGATGTGCAGCTGGGCCAGCGCGATGGTCACGCCGATTCCCGCGAGCATGCCGTGCACGATGGCCGGGCTGACCATGAGTGCCGACCGGGCGGTCCGCAGCGCGGCGAGCCCGAGCTGGCAGCAGCCGGCGAGCACGGTGATGGCGCAGGTGGTCCGCCACCCGTAGTGCTGGATCAACTCGGCGGTGACCACGGTGAGTCCGGCCGCGGGCCCGCTCACCTGGAGCGGGGCGCCGCCGAGCCGTCCGGCGACGATCCCCCCGACCGCCGCGGCGACCAGGCCCGCCTGGAGCGGGGCTCCGGTGGCCAGGGCGATGCCGAGCGAGAGCGGCAGGGCGATGAGGAACACCGCGGCGGAGGCGGAGAGGTCGGCGGGGAGGTCTTTGGCAGCAGCGGTCATAAGGTCCCGTCTCCTCTGGTCCGTTCTGTTCTGGATCTGTTCTGGGGAGGGGTGAAGCGGCGGGAATCTCAACACTCAGTAAACGAATGGTAATGGAGAGTAAAGGGTGGCGATAGGTAATACGGGCAAATGGCCCACGAATTAGCACTCAGGGGTGATTCGGCTTTTTATACGGCTTGTCACACCTTCTTCAAAGCAGACCGCATGGGACGTTGCGGCGCGGAAGTCCTGCGAGGCAACCGCGACGGAGCCGCGGTGGAACCGCGACGGATCTGCGAGGGAGAGGTGGGGCGGATGATCGCCGCCACGAAGAAGATCGCCGGCGGCCTGGTCGCCACTGCTCTGGTGCTGGGGGTCGCCGGGTGCACCGCCTCGGACCCCGCCGAGCACCCGGCCTCCGGCCCCCAGAACGGCAGGAAGGGAGCAGCCGCCCCCGAGGCCCCGGGCAGTGTCAACCGGCCGATCGGCGACGGCTCGACCGCCTACACCGGCCCGCAGCCGAACGTACAGAAGCCGCAGAAGCTGAAGCCCGGTGAAAAGCCGCCGCAGTTCGTGGTGTTCTCGTGGGACGGGGCCGGCGAGGACAGTCAGAAGCTCTTCTCGCACTTCCGCGAGGTCGGCAAGAAGTACAACGCCCGCATGACGTACTTCCTGAGCGGCGTGTACATGCTCCCCGAGGAGAAGCGCTCCCTCTATACGGCACCGCAGCACTCGCCCGGCCGCTCCGACATCGGCTTCGGCGACCTCCAGGGCATCAAGGACACCGCCACCCAGGTCCGCGCGGCCTGGCTGGAGGGCAACGAGATCGGCACCCACTTCAACGGCCACTTCTGTGGCCCCGACGGGGGTGTCGGCACCTGGTCGGTGGAGGAGTGGAAGAGCGAGATCAGCCAGGCCAAGTCCTTCGTCAAGAACTGGAAGACCAACGCGGGCCTGAAGGCCATGGAGGCGCTGCCGTTCGACTACGACAAGGAGCTCGTCGGCGCCCGCACACCCTGCCTCGAAGGCCAGAAGAACTTCATGCTCGCGGCCAAGGAGTTGGGCGGCTTCCGCTACGACTCCAGCGGCATCAGCAAGCAGATCTGGCCCAAGAAGTCGGACGGCCTCTGGGACATCCCGCTCCAGCTCGTCCCCATGCCGGGCCGCGCGTTCGACACGCTGAGCATGGATTACAACTACATGGTCAACCAGTCCGGGACGACCTCGCAGGGAGACCCCTCGCAGCACGCGTATTGGGGCGACCAGATGCGCGACGGCCTGCGCCAGGCCTTCGACCGCGTCTACCAGGGCAACCGGGCGCCACTGATCATCGGCAACCACTTCGAGTCCTGGAACGGCGGCACTTACATGCGCGCCGTCGAGGAGTCCATCAAGACCATGTGCACCAAGCCCGAGGTCCGCTGCGTGCCCTTCCGTGAGCTGGTGGACTGGCTGGACGCGCAGGATCCGAAGGCCCTGGAGTGGATGCGCACCCTCGACGTCGGCGAGACGCCGAAGGAGGGCTGGGCGAAGTTCCTGACCGCGGGGCCGCCGGCGGCGCCGACCGCCCCCGCGGGCGTCAAGCCGGCTGCGGAGCAGGCCGGTGCTGCTGCGGACGAGGGCTGAGGACCACGTCCCTACCCGCCGCGTCCTCGCGGAGCACGAAATCGGGGTCGATCTGGTCAGCCAGGTCGACCCCGGTCTTGGCGTTGCCCCAACTCTCCGCGTTCCTGAGGTGGAAGCGCACCATCTGCTCGGTGTACCGACCCCAGTCCCGGTGCGCGTACGAGTCGTCGGCGGTGTTCTGGAGGGTCTGGAGGGCCAGCCGGTTGGTCGCCTCCAGCAGCTCGAAGGCGGCCGGGCGGCCCTTCTCCATCGCCCGCACCCAGTCGGAGTGCCCGACGGTGACCAGCAGGTCCTCGCCGACCTCGTCCTGGAGGAACTCGATGTCCTCCGGGCCCTGCACCTTGTTGCCGATGACCTTGAGCTCGACCCCGAAGTCCCGGGCGTACTCCTTGTACTGGCGGTAGACGGAGACACCCTTGCGGGTCGGTTCGGCGACCAGGAAGGTCACGTCGAAACGGGTGAACATGCCCGAGGCGAAGGAGTCCGAGCCGGCCGTCATGTCGACGACCACGTACTCGTCCGGTCCGTCGGCGAGGTGGTTGAGGCAGAGCTCGACCGCCCCGACCTTGGAGTGGTAGCAGGCAACCCCCAGGTCGGCCTCGGTGAACGGCCCGGTGGCCATGAGTCGTACGGGCTCCCCGTCCAGCAGCAGCGTGCGCGCGCAGGCCTCGTACACCGGGTTGTCCTCGGTGACGCGCAGCAGGCGCGAGCCGCGGCCGGGCGGGGTGGTCTTGATCATCGTGTCGGCGGACGCGATGCGCGGGTTGGATCCCCGCAGGTACTCCTTGATGAGCGGCAGGTGCGCGCCCATGGCGGGCAGTCCGGCGGCCTCGTCCTCGCTGAGGCCGAGCGCGGTGCCCAGGTGCTGGTTGATGTCGGCGTCCACCGCGACGACGGGGGCTTCATTGGCGGCGAGGTGGCGGATGAAGAGGGAGGACAGCGTCGTCTTGCCGCTGCCGCCCTTTCCCACGAAAGCGATCTTCATGTTCACCAAGCGTAGTGGGTCGACAGCGGGGAGTTGTCAAGGTGAGTGAAGAAGACCACTCCAAGGAGGGGTCGGTGCTACGGGGGCGCAGTGCGTAGGCTCCTTACTTATGAGTAGCGCTGCTGACCCGCTGGCCGCACTGACCGGGCTGCCGGGTGTCGCCGATTCCGTGGATTCCGTACGCAAGGCCGTGGACCGCGTCTACGGGCACCGCGTGATGCGCCGCCGGAGCGGAGAGATCACCTCGGAGGCCGCCCTGCGCGGCGCCCGCGCCAGCGCGGCGCTGTCCGGCGCCGACTGGGCGCTGGAGGAGGTGCGCCGCCGTACCGACTTCGGCTCGGAGACGCAGGCCCGTACGGTCGGCGCCGCGCTGCGGCTCACCGCCGAGGCGGGGCAGCTGCTGAGCATCTGGCGCCAGTCGCCGCTGCGGGTGCTGGCGCGACTGCACCTGGTGGCGACGGGGTCGACGGTGGACGGTGACGTCGTGGGCCGCCCGCGGCTGGCGGGCGAGCCGGTGGACGAGCCCCTGGTGGAGCTGCCACTGCCGAGCGCGGAGGAGGTCGCCGGCCGGCTCGACGGGCTCTCCCGCCTGGTCATCGCGGGCGGTTCCGCTCCGGCGCTGATCACGGGCGCGGTGGTGCACGGCGAGCTGCTGGCGCTGCGCCCCTTCGCCACGTACAACGGCCTGGTCGCACGGGCCGCCGAGCGGATCGTCCTGATCAACAGCGGTCTGGATCCCAAGGCGATCTGCCCGGCGGAAGTCGGTCACGCGGAGCAGGGGCGCGAGGCGTACCTGGCGGCCTTCGAGGGCTACGTCTCCGGGACCGCGGAGGGGATGGCCGCCTGGATCGCGCATTGCGGGCGGGCGATCGAACTGGGTGTGCGCGAATCGACGGCCGTCTGCGAGGCGCTGCAGCGGGGCGCGGCCTGAGTCTGCCCCCTGGGTCTGACCGGGTTTTTCGCCCGGACATGGGTTGCGGCGACACCGTGTTGCTTTGGTGTCGCCGCTGGCATTTACGCCCAGTTACCAAGCGTCCTCGATAGTTGCCCATCAGGTCGGGAACTTTGCCCGTTCCTGGTGCGGCTGGCCCGTAATCGACGGGTCGACGTCGCGTGGGTGCTCGGCGTTCATGCTTCGGTCCGTGGGCCTTACTGCGTTTTAAAGATGATCCTCTCGGATGTTCTTTGGTCTCGCGGGCCGTTGCTTTATTTGTACTCCGCTTCGGTGCCATGCGAAACCCCTGGCTCCATTTTTTACTTTCCGGGACGAGATCGGGCGAACCGGACAGCAGGTATCGCCGCAGGTCAGGACAATCGGCCGGACGTGGCGGCGGCGAGTGCGTTAGCGCGACGCCGGCTCGCGTACCAGACCAGCCCGGCGGTGGCGGCTGCCGCTCCCACGGCGGCCGCGGCGACGAGCGCGGGCCGAGTGGGCATCGACAGCCCGGGCAGCCGCTGCTTGAGCCGCACGGGCCGGTCGAAGACCAGGACCGGCCACTCCCGGGCCAGCGCCTCGCGGCGCAGCGCGCGGTCGGGATTGACGGCGTGCGGGTGCCCGACCGCCTCCAGCATCGGGATGTCGGTGGCCGAGTCGCTGTAGGCGTAGCAGCGGGCGAGGTCGTAGCCCTCGGACTCCGCCAGCTCGCGGACGGCCTCCGCCTTGGTCGGGCCGTACGCGTAGTACTCGATCTCGCCGGTGAAGCATCCGTCCTCGCCCACGACCATGCGCGTGGCGACGACCCGGTCCGCGCCGAGCATCTCCCCGATGGGCTCGACCACTTCCGCGCCGGAGGTGGAGACGATCACCACGTCGCGGCCCGCGGTGTGATGGGCCTCGATGAGGGAGGCCGCCTCGTCGTAGATGATCGGGTCGATGAGGTCGTGCAGGGCTTCCGCGACGATCTCCCGCACCTGCTGCACGTTCCAGCCCTTGCAGAGGCCGGACAGGTACTCCCGCATCCGCTCCATCTGGTCGTGGTCGGCGCCGCCGGCCAGGAAGATGAACTGCGTGTACGCGGTGCGCAGCACGGCGCGGCGGTTGATCAGGCCGCCTTGGTAGAAGGACTTGCTGAACGTCAAGGTGCTCGACTTCGCAATGACCGTCTTGTCCAGGTCGAAGAAGGCTGCGGTACGAGGCGAGGAGTGCGGCAAGGGCTGATTTTCCACGTCCCGAGCATATGCGCCCACCATTCGGCGTAAGGTGTGGCGCGTGGGTTTGCCTGAGAAGGCTCTCGGGTACACCATGGAAGTCACGGATCGTTCGCGACCGTGCTAACCCGGTCTGGCTCCTCCCCCCCCGAGTCGGACCGTGGGGACGACCCCCGCTCTCCCCCCCGGCGGGGGTCGTCGCATGTCCGGACGCGGTTCGCGTCCCTGCCTTCGGCCCCAAGTGGCCATCTCCCGGTCCTTCCTCTTGTGTCGGGCCCTGCGTGGCGAAGGCCTTCACCACATCGAACTCGTGACGGTGCGTAGTGGTTCCGCCGCGCTCCGGAACTCACCTGTGAGGGTGACCGGGTTATTCACAATCGGTCCGGTGTCCACAGTTTTCGAGCAAGATCCACTTCCTTTTCCCGATCCCTGCACGGTGATTCCAGCCGCGAAGTCCGCGGTGCTGGATTTGCAGTGAGAAGGGGGCGGAGATCGTGGCTCGATCGAAGACGTGGGAAACGCCGGCCGGAGCCCTGGCCCGCGGGGCTGGGGCCGGCGCTGGTGCCGTGGTCGGGGCCGGGGCGGGGAGTGCGTCCGGGGCGGAGGCGGCGGGCGGGCGACCGTTGATCATCACCGAGGATCCCCTGCTGCTCGACGACCTGCTGCGGCTGTGCGCCGCCGCGGGTGCCGAGCCGCATGTGCACCACGCGGTGCCCGAGCAAAGCGGAGGGGCCGACGGGGGTGGCGGAGCCGAACGGAGCGGTGCGAGTGGTGGGGGCGTCGGATGGGAATCCGCGCCGCTCGTGCTCGTCGGGGACGACGCCGCCCGTCGGGTGCGCGGGGCGCCGCGCAGGGGAGGGGTGTTCCTCGTCGGCCGGGAGCTGGACGACCCCCTTGTGTGGCAGCGGGCGGTGGAGATCGGCGCCGAAGAGGTGCTCCGGCTCCCCGATGCCGAGAGCCGGCTCGTCGACCGCATCGCCGATGTCGTGGAAGGAGCCGGGCGGCCCGCGCTCGCCGTCGGGGTGATCGGCGGCAGTGGCGGGGCGGGAGCATCCACCCTCGCCTGCGCGCTCGCCCTGCGGGCCGCCCGCGCCGGGGAGCGGACCATCCTCATCGACGGGGACCCGCTGGGCGGGGGCATGGACGTCCTGCTCGGGGGTGAAGCCGCGGAGGGACTGCGCTGGCCGGACTTCGCGGGCTCGCGGGGTCGCGTCGGCGCCGGAGCCCTGGAGGAGTCCCTGCCCGAACTGCACGCCCTGCGGGTGCTCAGCTGGGACCGCGGGGACCGGGTGGTGGTGCCGCCCGCCGCGATGCGGTCGGTGGTGGCCGCCGCACGGCGCCGGGGCGGGGTCGTGGTGGTCGACCTCCCGCGCCGGGTCGACGAAGCCGTGGCCGAGGTGCTGGCCCAGCTCGACCTGGTGCTGATGGTGGTGCCGGGCGAGCTGCGGGCGGTGGCCGCGGCCGGCCGGGTGGCGGCCGGGGTGCGGATGGTGGCCCGGGACGTGCGCGTCGTCGTACGGGGCCGCTGCCCGGGCGGGCTCGATCCGGAGGTCGTGGCCGGGCTGCTCGGGGCGCCGCTGGCCGGGGAGGTGCCGGTCGAGGTGGGGCTGCCGGGGAGGGTGGCCGAGGGGGAACCGCCGGGGTCGCAGGGGCGCGGCGCGCTGGCCCGCTTCTGCGACGGCTTCTGGCAGCGCGTGCTCGGCCCCGCCCAGGGGGTGTCGGCATGAGCGCGGTGCTGCTGGACGCGGTGCGCAGGCGGCTCGCCGAGAGCGGGGCGGAGCCGACGCCGGCGCGGGTGGCGGCCGCCCTGCGGGCGCAGGGCCGGCTGCTGGGGGACGCGGAAGTGCTCGGGGCAGCCGCCGAGTTACGGTCCGAACTGGTCGGAGCCGGCCCGCTGGAGGCGCTGCTCTCCGACCCCGAGGTCACCGATGTGCTGGTGGCGGCCCCCGACCGGGTGTGGGTGGACCGCGGCGGCGGGCTGGAACTGACCGGGGTGACCTTCGCCGACGCGCAGGCCGTGCGCAGGCTCGCCCAGCGGCTGGCCGCCGTGGCCGGGAGGCGCCTGGACGACGCCCGGCCCTGGGTGGACGCCCGGATGCCGGACGGTACCCGGCTGCATGCCGTTCTGCCCCCGGTGGCGGTCGGCTCGGCCTGCCTGTCGCTGCGGGTCGTACGGCCGAGGGCCTTCACGCTGGAGGAGCTCGTCGCGGCGGGCACGCTGCCGCCCGGCGGGCACCGGCTGCTGCGGGCGATCGTCGAGGCCCGGCTGTCGTTCCTCGTCTCCGGTGGCACGGGGACCGGCAAGACCACCCTGCTCAGTGCCCTGTTGGGGCTGGTGGGCCCCGGTGAGCGGATCGTGCTGGCCGAGGATTCGGCCGAGCTGCGCCCCGACCACCCGCATGTGGTGCGGCTGGAGAGCCGGCCGGCCAACCAGGAGGGTGCGGGCCTGGTCACCCTGGCGGACCTGGTCCGGCAGGCGCTGCGGATGCGTCCCGACCGGCTGGTGGTCGGCGAGGTCCGGGGCGCCGAAGTCTCCGATCTGCTGGCTGCTTTGAATACGGGCCACGAAGGCGGCTGTGGCACTGTCCACGCCAACGCGGCCGCCCATGTCCCGGCCCGGCTGGAGGCCCTCGGGACGGCCGCCGGGCTCGATCGGGCGGCCCTGCACAGCCAGTTGGCGGCCGCGCTGAACCTGGTGGTCCACCTGGCCCGGGACCGGGCGGGGCGGCGCCGGGTGGCCGAGGTGCACGTACTGGAGCGGGATGCCGCCGGGCTGGTGGTGACCGTCCCGGCGCTGCGCTGGGCCGCGCGGGGCTTCGTACGGGAGCAGGGATGGGAGCGGCTGGCGCCGCTGCTGCGGGGTGCGCGATGAGCGCCTGGGCGGGGCTGGGGCCGCCGGTGCCGGTCTTCGCCGGGGTGTTGTGCGCCGGGGCGGCCGCCTGGGTGCTGGCCGGGGGTGACGGGGTCTCCCGGCGGGCCCGGCTGGTGCTCGCGGGAGGTGGGCCTCCGGTCCGGGGAGGGCCGGTGCGTCGGGATCGGTGGGTGCTCGCCGTGCGGGGGCGGGCGGCGTGTTGGCGGGAGTGGATCTGCCTCGGGGCCGGGCTGCTGGTCGCGGTGCTCGGCGGATCGGTGGTGCCGCTGCTGGCGGGGGCGGCCGCGGTGCCGCTGGTGCGGCGGTGGCTGCGGGGCCGGGCCAGGGAGCGGGCGCGGGTCGCGCGGGCCGTCGAGGTGGCGGAGCTGTGCGGGGCGGTGGTGGGCGAGCTGCGGGCCGGCTCCCAGCCCGGGCAGGCGCTGACGGCGGCCATGCGGCGCACGGTGGCGGGCCCGGGCGGTCCGGGTGCGGCGGAGGCGGGGGTGCTGGCCGCCGCGGCGTTCGGCGGGGATGTGCCCGGGGCGTTGCGGCAGGCCGCTCGGGAGCCCGGAGCGGAGGGGCTGGCCGGGATGGCGGCCTGCTGGCGGGTGTCGGTGGACGGCGGTGCGGGCCTGGCCGCCGGGCTGGACCGGCTGGAGGGGGCCCTGCGGGCCGAGCGGGACCGGGAGGAGTCCCTGCGGGCCCAGCTGGCGGGGGCGCGGTCGACGGCGGTCGTTCTCGCCCTGCTGCCGCTGGTGGGCCTGCTCATCGGCACAGGGCTGGGCGCGGATCCGCTGCGCGTGCTGCTGCACACCCCGGTGGGGTGGGGCTGCCTGCTGGCGGGCGGGGTGCTGGAGGCGCTGGGGCTGCTGTGGTGCGGGCGGATCGTGCGGGCGGGGGAGCGGTGATGGGCGGCTTCGTGGTCCACAGGCTGGGGATGACGCTGTGCCTGGCGGTGGCGGCGCTGTGCGTGGCGTCGGCGGTGGTGGCGCGGGTGCGGGCGAGGGCGGCCCGGCGCAGGATCGCGGTCCTGCTGGGGGCCGAGGCGGGTGCGGGGAGGCCGGCGCTGCCTTTCGGGATGCGGGACGTGGTGGCGGGCTGGGCCGGGCCCTGCGGGGCGCTGTTGGCGGGCTGGGTGCTCGTCGGCGGAGTGTCGGGGGTCGTGGTGGGCGCTCTCGCGGCCTTCGGGGTGCGGCGCTGGAGGGTCCGGGCGCGGCCGCCCGCCGGGGTGGATCAGCGGGAGGCGGAGCGCCAGTTGCCGTTCGCCGCGGACCTGTTGGCCGCCTGCCTGGCGGCGGGGGCGGGTCCGGTGGAGGCCGCGGAAGTGGTGGGGGAGTCGCTGGGCGGCCCGTTGGGCGAGCGGCTGGCGAGGGCCGGTGCGGAGCTGAGGCTCGGCGGCGAACCGGGCGCGGGGTGGGGGAGGTTGGCGGAGATACCGGGTGCCCGGCCGCTCGCGGACTGCCTGGAACGGGCGGCCCGTACGGGGGCGCCCGCGGCGGAGCCGGTCTCCCGACTCGCCTCGCACCTCAGGGCGGACCGATCCCGGCAGGCGGGAGCCCGTGGGCAGCGGGCGGCGGTTCTCGTCACCGCACCGGTGGGGCTGTGTTTCCTGCCCGCATTCCTCGCGATCGGGGTGGCGCCGGTGGTGATCGGAATGGCCTCAGGTCTTCTCTCGAACAACTGACGCCACATTAACCACGTACATCAACAACGGAAATCAACAGGAGGTTGCCATGAGGATCATCTGGTTTCGTGTGCGGGCGGCTCTGAGTGTTCGCTTCAGCGGTCGTGGGAGCGATGCGGGGATGTCCACGTCCGAATACGCCATGGGCACCATCGCGGCCTGTGCGTTCGCGGCGGTTCTGTACAAGGTGGTGACGAGCGAAGTGGTCTCCACGGCCCTTCAGTCGACCATCGGGAAGGCGCTCGATGTTCCGTTCTGAGGCGGAATCCGGGGCGCCTCGGACAAGGGGGGACCGCGGATATGTGACGGCGGAGGCCGCTTTGGTGATCCCGGCGCTGGTGCTGTTCGCGGCGCTGCTGGTGTGGGCGCTGATGGCGGCCGCCGCGCAGATCCGGTGCGTGGACGCGGCCCGGGCCGGCGCCCGGGCGGCTGCCCGGTCGGAGCCGGCGGGGGTCGTGGTGGCGGCGGCCGAGGCAGCCGCGCCTTCGGGGGCGCGGGTGGAGCTGGAGCGGGTGGGTGACCTCTGGTGGGTCCGGGTGGAGGCACCGGCACCGGGGCCGGGTGCGGTACCGGTGCGGCTCGGCGCGCAGGCGGTGGCCCTGGCGGAGGACAGCGTGGGGCCGCCGCCGTGAGCCGGGACCGGGGTTCGGCCACGGTGTGGGCGGTGCTGGTGGTGGCGGTACTGGGCACGGTGTTCGGCGGTGTGCTGCTGCTGGGTCAGGCCGTCGTGGCCCGCCACCGGGCGGCGGCCGCCGCGGACCTGGCGGCCCTCGCGGCGGCGGCGACCTGGGCTCACGGCCCGGAGACGGCCTGCGCCGCGGCGGTCCGGGTGGCCCGGGCGCAGGGTGCGGAGCTGGCGGAGTGCCGGGTCATGGGCGAGGTCGCCGAGGTCGGGGCCCGCCCGGCCACGGGGCCGTTCACCCCGACGATCCGGGCCCGTGCGGGTCCGCCGGGCCCGGGGGAGCCGGGGCTTCGGAGAGGAGGCGGGTGAGGAGGCGGATGGCGCCGCGCTTGTGGAGGGGGTCGTTGCCGTTGCCGCACTTGGGGGACTGGATGCAGGAGGGGCAGCCGGCCTCGCATTCGCAGGCGGCGATCGCGTCGCGGGTCGCCGTCAGCCAGGCGCCGGCCGTGTGGAAGGCGCGCTCCGCGAAGCCGGCGCCGCCGGGGTGGCCGTCGTAGACGAAGACCGTCGGAAGGAGGGTGTCGGGATGCAGCGGCACGGAGACGCCGCCGATGTCCCAGCGGTCGCAGGTGGCGAACAGCGGGAGCAGGCCGATAGAGGCGTGCTCGGCGGCGTGCAGGGCGCCGCCGAGGATCTCCGGGGTGATCCGGGCCTCGTCGAGCTGGTCCTCGGTGACCGTCCACCACACGGCCCGGGTGCGCAGGGTGCGGGGCGGCAGGTCGAGCTTGGCCTCGCCCAGCACCTCGCCGGTGATCAGTTTGCGCCGCAGATAGGAGACGACCTGGTTGGTGACCTCGACGGAGCCGTAGCAGAGCCGGGCCGAGCCCCACGGGATTTCGGTCTCGGTCTCCAGGATGGAGATGGAGGTGGTGTCGCGGGCGGTGGTGGAGTAGGGCGGGTTCGCCTCCTCGACGAGGGCCACCGAGTCCTCGAGGTCCAGGTGCTTCACGAGGTACGTGCGGCCCTGGTGGAGGTAGACTGCCCCGTCGTGGACGGCGGTGTGCGCGGCCGACTCGTCGACCGTGCCCAGCAGGCGCCCGGTCGAGGCCTCCACGATCTGCACCGGGCGGCCGCCGCCGCCCCGGATGTCGGTCAGGTCCGAGGCCCGCTCCCGCCGGGTCCAGTGCCAGGCCGTGGCCCGCCGGCGCAGCAGCTTCGCCGCTTCGAGCTGGGGCAGGAGTTCCTCGGTCGCCGGGCCGAAGAGCTCCAGGTCCGGCTCGGTCAGCGGCAGCTCCGACGCGGCCGCGCACAGGTGTGGCGCGAGGACGTACGGGTTGTCCGGGTCCAGGACGGTGGCCTCCACCGGCTGCTGGAACAGGGCCTCGGGGTGGTGGACGAGGTAGGTGTCCAGCGGGTCGTCGCGGGCGATCAGCACGGCCAGGGCGCCCTGGCCCGAGCGCCCGGCCCGGCCTGCCTGCTGCCACAGGGAGGCCCTGGTACCCGGGTAGCCGGTGATCAGGACGGCGTCCAGGCCCGAGACGTCCACGCCCAGCTCCAGGGCGGTCGTGGCGGCCAGCCCCAGCAGCTCGCCGGAGTGCAGGGCCCGCTCCAGGGCCCGGCGCTCCTCGGGCAGGTATCCGCCACGGTAGGCGGCCACCCGCCGCGGCAGGGAGCGGTCCACCTCCGCGAGCCGTTCCTGGGTGATCACGGAGATCAGCTCGGCGCCGCGCCGGGAGCGCACGAAGGCCACTGTGCGAACCCCCTGGACGACCAGGTCGGTCAGCAGGTCGGCGGTCTCGGCCGTGGCCGTACGGCGTACGGGAGCGCCTTTCTCGCCCCGCAGCTCGGTGAGCAGCGGCGGCTCCCACAGGGCGAAGACCACCTCGCCGCGCGGAGAGGCGTCGTCGGTGATCTCGATCACCCGCACCCCGGTCAGCCGGGACGCGGCCGTGGCCGGGTCGCTCGCGGTGGCGGAGGCCAGCAGGAATACCGGTTCGGAGCCGTAGCGGGCGCACAGTCGCCGCAGCCGGCGCAGTACCTGCGCCACGTGGGAGCCGAAGACCCCGCGGTAGGTGTGGCACTCGTCGATCACCACGTAGCGCAGGGCTCGCAGGAAGGAGGACCAGCGCGGGTGGGCCGGGAGGATCCCGCGGTGCAGCATGTCGGGGTTGGTGAGGACGTAGTTGGCGTACTGGCGCACCCATTCGCGTTCCTCGACGGGTGTGTCCCCGTCGTAGACGGCGGGCCGGACGGCGTTGCCCAGCGGGGCCGCGAGCGATCGCACGGCCCGCCGCTGGTCGGCGGCCAGGGCCTTCGTGGGGGCCAGGTACAGGGCGGTCGCGCCCCGCCCGTTCGGGGCCTCGGCCCCGTCCGCGAGCGCCGAGAGCACGGGCGCTAGGTAGGCGAGGGACTTGCCCGAGGCGGTGCCGGTGGCGACGACCACCGACTCGCCGTCGAGGGCGTGCTCGGCGGCCGCGGCCTGGTGTTCCCACGGGTGTTCGATCCCGGCGGCCTGAATGGCGGCTACGACATCCGTTCGGATGCGGTCGGGCCAGACTGCATGACGGCCCTCCCGAGGGGGCAAGTGCTCCGTATGGGTGATGCGCGCAGCCCGGGAAGGCCCCCGGGACAGCCGGTCGAGGACCGTGCCGGGGGTGGGTCGAGGGTCCGCGGGTGGCGTGGGCCGCCTGGGACGGTGAGTATTGGCCATTGGAACCGAGTGTGTCATCGGCGTGCGGGACAATGGTCCCAAGGCGTCGTGCGCGCCTGCCGGTAAGTGATTGAATGCCATCGCGGCAGCCAATCCCTCACCTACCTTCGGGTGGGGAGGCCCCTGGGGGGCGCCGCTCGATAGCAAGGTGCTGGAGGATCCGTGGACCTGTCCCTGTCGACTCGCACTGTCGGCGACCGTACGGTCGTGGAGGTCGGTGGCGAGATTGATGTGTATACCGCGCCCAAGCTGCGCGAGCAGTTGGTCGAGTTGGTGAACGACGGCAGCTACCACCTGGTTGTCGACATGGAGCGAGTGGACTTCCTCGACTCCACCGGACTCGGTGTGCTCGTGGGAGGCCTCAAGCGCGTCCGCGCGCACGAGGGTTCGCTGCGACTGGTGTGCAACCAGGAGCGCATCCTGAAGATCTTCCGCATCACCGGTCTGACCAAGGTGTTCCCGATCCACACCACCGTGGAAGACGCCGTCAACGCCACCGACTGACGGCTCCGGGCCGCCCGTGGGACGCCTTGGGGCGCCCTGCGGGCAGCGAGGAGCCGACGAGGAGAACGGGGGTACCGGGCCACGGTTGGCCCGGACCCCTGTCAAGGCACGCCCGTAGTCCGAGGGGGACGCGCATGGCCACCGTTGAACTCCGCTTCAGCGCTCAGCCCGAACACGTCCGGACGGCCCGCTTGGTCGCGGCCGCCGTGGCGCGCCGGGCCGGCGTGGAGGAAGCCGTCCTCGACGAGGTCCGCCTCGCCGTGGGCGAGGCCTGCTCGCGCGCCGTCGGGCTCCACCGCAGCAACGGGCTGACCGCGCCCGTCCGGGTCGTGCTGACCGAGGAGGAGAAGGTTTTCTCCATCGAGGTCGGCGACGAGGTTCCCGGACCGGGCGGCGGCCCGGCCGCCGCCGTGCCCGGTATCGAGGCCGCCCTGGACTCCGACGCCGACGGCGAGGACGAGATGGGCCTCGCCGTGATCAGCGGGCTCGTCGACGACGTCGAGGTGACCACCGGGGAGTCGGGCGGCACCATCCGGATGAGCTGGCCCGTGTCCGGGGCATCGGATCTTCCCTAGATCCACGGATTGATCCACGGATCGACCGAAGACGGGACATCATCAGTCCTATCTTCCGATCTTTATCAAGGCCCTGCTGAGCAGGGCCTTTTTCATGCCCTCTAGATCAATGACCAGGCGTCAATGCCTTTGTCCCATTACCGCTTTCGAGGGTATTTGAGTGACGCGATCTATTGCTGAGGAGCGAGAGCACGCCAATTCCGTTTCCTGCGTACTGTTTTGATCGGGTCGCGCTCCCTACAATCCGTCCACATCTTGAGCTCATCACGTCAAGGAGGACGAATGACGGGGCTCTTCACCCCCATTGCGCCGGATCGCACGACTGATCTGGCTGCCGCAGTACTCACCGATGACAACCGGCTCATCGTGATCGTCATTGCGGTCGTGGCACTCGCCGCGCTCGTCGTCGCGCAGATCCTGGTCCGCCAGGTCCTCGCCGCCGACGAGGGAACCGACCGAATGAAGGAGATCGCCGCAGCCGTCCAGGAAGGCGCCAACGCCTACCTCGGCCGCCAGCTGCGCACCCTCGGCGTCTTCGCCGTCGTGGTCTTCTTCCTGCTCTTCCTGCTCCCCGCCGACACCTGGTCGCAGCGGGCGGGACGTTCCGCCTTCTTCCTCGTGGGCGCCCTCTTCTCGGCGGCCACCGGATACATCGGCATGCGCCTCGCGGTCCGCGCCAACGTCCGCGTCGCCGCGGCCGCCCGCGAGGCCACGCCCGCCGAGGGCGAGCCCGCCAGAGACCTGACCGAGGTCTCCCACAAGGCGATGAAGATCGCGTTCCGCACGGGCGGCGTGGTCGGCATGTTCACCGTCGGCCTCGGCCTGCTCGGCGCCTCCTGCGTCGTCCTGGTCTACGCCGCCGACGCTCCCAAGGTGCTGGAGGGCTTCGGCCTCGGAGCCGCCCTGATCGCGATGTTCATGCGCGTGGGCGGCGGCATCTTCACCAAGGCCGCCGACGTCGGCGCCGACCTTGTCGGCAAGGTCGAGCAGGGCATTCCGGAGGACGACCCGCGCAATGCCGCGACCATCGCCGACAACGTGGGCGACAACGTCGGCGACTGCGCCGGAATGGCGGCCGACCTCTTCGAGTCGTACGCCGTCACCCTCGTGGCCGCGCTGATCCTCGGCAAGGCCGCCTTCGGCGACCTGGGCCTGGCCTTCCCGCTGATCGTCCCCGCGATCGGCGTGATCACGGCCATGATCGGCATCTTCGCGGTCTCCCCGCGCCGCAGCGACCGCAGCGGCATGACCGCCATCAACCGCGGCTTCTTCATCTCCGCGGTGATCTCCCTGGTGCTGGTCGGGATCGCCGTCTACGCCTACCTGCCGGCGACCTACAAGGAGCTCGTCGGCGTCGACAACGCCGCGATCCTGAACCACTCGGGCGACCCGCGGGTGCTGGCGGTCGTCGCCGTCGCGATCGGCATCGTCCTCGCCGCCCTCATCCAGCAGCTCACGGGCTACTTCACCGAGACGAACCGCCGTCCCGTCCGGGACATCGGCAAGTCCTCCCTGACCGGCGCGGCCACCGTCATCCTCGCTGGCATCTCCGTGGGCCTGGAGTCCGCCGTCTACACGGCGCTGCTCATCGGCCTCGGCGTCTACGGGGCGTTCCTGCTCGGCGGCACGTCGATCATGCTCGCGCTCTTCGCGGTGGCCCTGGCCGGCACAGGCCTGCTCACCACCGTCGGCGTCATCGTCGCCATGGACACCTTCGGGCCCGTCTCCGACAATGCCCAGGGCATCGCCGAGATGTCCGGCGACGTCGAGGGCGCCGGTGCGCAGGTCCTGACCGACCTGGACGCCGTCGGCAACACCACCAAGGCCATCACCAAGGGCATCGCCATCGCCACGGCCGTGCTCGCCGCGGCCGCGCTCTTCGGCTCGTACAACGACGCGATCGCCACCGCGGTCAAGGAAGTCGGCGCCAAGGCCGGGGAGATGAACCTCAGCCTGGACATCGCACAGCCCAACAACCTCGTCGGGCTGATCCTGGGCGCGGCCGTCGTGTTCCTGTTCTCCGGCCTCGCCATCAACGCGGTCTCCCGCTCCGCGGGCGCCGTGGTCTACGAGGTGCGCCGCCAGTTCCGCGAGCACCCCGGGATCATGGACTACACCGAGAAGCCCGAGTACGGGCGCGTCGTCGACATCTGCACCAAGGACGCGCTGCGCGAGCTCGCCACGCCCGGCCTGCTCGCCGTTCTCACCCCGATCGCCGTGGGCTTCTCCCTCGGCGTCGGCGCGCTCGGTTCCTTCCTCGCCGGGGCCATCGGCACGGGCACGCTGATGGCGGTCTTCCTCGCCAACTCCGGTGGCGCGTGGGACAACGCGAAGAAGCTCGTCGAGGACGGCCACCACGGCGGCAAGGGCAGCGAGGCCCACGCCGCGGTCGTCATCGGCGACACGGTCGGCGACCCGTTCAAGGACACCGCCGGCCCGGCCATCAACCCGCTGCTGAAGGTCATGAACCTGGTGGCGCTGCTGATCGCCCCCGCCGTCGTGCAGTTCAGCTACGGGGCGGACAGCAGCCCGACCGTACGGGCGATCGTCGCGGTACTCGCGATCGGCGTCATCGTCGGCGCCGTGTACGTCTCCAAGCGCCGCGGCATCGCGGTGGGCGAGGAGAGCGAAGGCGGAGCCGCCGAGCGGGTGGCCCAGTCGGCCGACCCGGCGACGGTCTCCTGACCCTCTCTCAACGAGCGGTACGGGCAGGGCCGGGCAGGGCCGGTCGTACGCCCGAACGGCGGACGGGCGGCGCGGACTGACGCGCCGTCCGTCCGCCGTTGTACGTCACCGGATGGTGGGCGTGTATCTTCCGGGCCGAGAGCCTTCGAAGGGACCAATCCGGTGAACAAGAAGCTTGCGGCCGCGTTGTCGGGCGGTGCGGTGCTGATGCTCGTCCTGTCCGGCTGCGGCGGGGACGACGGCGACAAGAAGGCCGACGCCTGGGCCAAGAAGGTCTGCGACCAGTGGCAGCCCGAACTGAAGAAGATCGAGGCGGCCAACGCGGACATCAAGCGGGTGGCGACGGAGAGCAGCAAGCCGGAGGACGTCCAGAAGACGGACTCGGCTGCCTTCGGGACGATGTCCGAGTCCTACAAGACGATGGGCAGCGCCCTCCAGGGGGCGGGAGTCCCGCCGGTCAAGGACGGTCAGAAGACCCTGGACGCGGCGGTTCAGGGCTTCGAGTCGACCTCCAAGGGCTATGCCGACCTGAAGGCCAAGATGGACGCCCTGGACGCCAAGGACCAGACGAAGTTCGCCGAGGGCCTCAAGGAGCTCGCGGGCGGTCTGGAGGAGGCCACGAAGGGCGGCAAGGACGCCCTCGACCAGCTGAAGTCGGGCGGTCTGGACAAGGCGATGAACAGCCAGAAGGGCTGCCAGGTCACGGCGCCCACGACGGCCGCGTCGTAGGCCGGCGCGGCGGCGGTACGCGAACCAGGGCGGCCGGGACCCGGAAGGGTTCCGGCCGCCCTGCCGTTGCCCCGGCCTCGGGGTGAACGTGCGGGCGTTCGCGCCCCGCGGAGCGACCCGCGCCGGCGCTTCCGGCGTAGGCGGGCGCGCGCCGACAGCCGGGCGGCGCACGGTTGTCGGTCCCAGCGGACACAATGGACGGGTGAGTACCACCAGTCTTCCCACGCCCGACCGTGCCACCGAGCTGCGCACCGCCCTGCTCGACGCCGGCTTCACCGCTGACGGGCTGCTCGACCTGCTCGGCGCCCCCGCCTACGCCGCGCTCGCCCGCAGCGAGACGGTTCCCGCCCTGCGTGCCACGCGCGGCGGCGGTGAAGGGCCGCTGCCGAGCCTGGTCCGGCTGTTCCTGCTCCAGCAGCCCGTGACGTACGCCCAAGCCGCGGCCGCCCTGCCCGTCGAGGAGGCCCTGGCCGACGGCTGGCTGCGGCGCGGTGGAGCCGTCGGGGGCGAGGACGCCGTGCGTGCCACCGTCGACGTACGCCCGTACGGCGGCCCGGACGGCGAGGACTGGTTCATCGTCTCCGACCTGGGCTGCGCCGTCGGCGGGGCCGGCGGCATCGGGAGCCGCGAAGAGGGCGTGGTCCTCGGCGTCGGCGGCGCCTCCACCACGCTGGCCGGGATCACCGTCCGCATCCCGGTCGGTTCCGCTCTCGACCTCGGCACCGGTTCCGGCATCCAGGCGCTGCACGCCGCCCAGCACGCCACCCGGGTCACCGCCACCGACGTCAACCCCCGGGCTCTGGAATTCACCCGTTTGACGCTGGCACTGTCCGGGGCCCCGGCGGCCGAGCTGCTCGCCGGTTCGCTGTTCGAGCCGGTCGGCGAGGCCACGTACGACCTGATCGTGTCGAACCCGCCGTTCGTGATCTCCCCCGGCGCCCGGCTCACGTACCGGGACGGCGGCATGGGTGGCGACGACCTGTGCCGGACCCTGGTCCAGGAGGCCGGTGCGCACCTCAACACCGGCGGGTACGCGCAGTTCCTCGGCAACTGGCAGCACGTGGAGGGCGAGGACTGGCACGACCGGGTCCGCTCCTGGGTGCCGCGCGGCTGCGACGCCTGGATCGTGCAGCGTGACGTGCAGGACGTGACGCAGTACGCGGAGCTGTGGCTGCGCGACGCGGGCGACCACCGTGCGGACCCCGCCGAGTACGAGCGGCGCTACGAGGACTGGCTGGACGAGTTCGAGGCCCGCAAGACCAAGGCCGTCGGCTTTGGATGGATCACCCTGCGCCGTTCGGATGCGGCCGAGCCCTCGATCGTGGTCGAGGAGTGGCCGCACTCGGTGGAGCAGCCGCTCGGCGAGACCGTCCTGGCCCACTTCGCCCGACAGGACTATCTGCGCGAGCACGATGACGCGGCCCTGCTGGAAGCCCGTTTCGTGCTGGCGGCGGAGGTGGTCCAGGAGCAGGTCGGTGCGCCCGGCGCGGAGGATCCGGAACACGTGGTGCTGCGGCAGAACCGCGGGATGCGGCGTGCGACCAAGGTCGACACCGTGGGCGCGGGCTTCGCGGGAGTGTGTGACGGCTCACTGAGCGCGGGCCGGATCCTCGACGCGATCGCCCAGCTCATGCAGGAGGACCCGATCGTGCTGCGCGACCGTACGCCGGAGGCGATCCGGATGCTGGTCGAGCAGGGCTTCCTGGAACCCGTGGCGGGCCCCGGTCAGTAGCCGCGCCGGGCGCGGAACCGGGATGTAACCCGGAGTTCGCCCGGCGTATCCCGGGAGCTGAAAGGCTTCTGCTCAGCGGGATCCGGGGGGATCCCGGGAGTGGCTCGGGGGTAAGGGGAAACGGCATGGAGAACGGCCCGGCGATCTTCGCCGCGACCGTGTTCCTGCTGTTCGGAGCCGCTCTGCTGGCCTGGACGGGGGCGCGCGTCCTCAAGGGCGCGCCGGTGGCCGAGGGCGTGCGCCCCGTCCTGGCGGTACCGCTGGTCGTGCTCGGCGGCGGTGGCTCCCTCGCCCTCGGAGTGTGGTGCCTCGCCCGGCTCTGACGCGGGGGCACGTGGCGGCCTGGAACCGCCCGGGAAAGCGCATGTGAAACCACATGTGGAAGCGGGTGCAGGGGTGAGCGCGGAGGCGGGGCCAGACGGCCCCCCGGCCACCCGCTGCGGTGATCGCGAAGGGTCCGCCGCGGCATCCGGGCGGCAGAAACGGCACTTGTCGGGTTACCGTTCGAGTGGCCGTTGCGGGCTTCTGCCGTTTGACACGGGGGCGGGTTGTACCGTCACACTCCGCAGCGTCGCCGTATCGCGACCGAGTGCCGACCGGAGAGAAGAGCCAAGTTGTCCCCGACTAGCGAGACCGCAAAGGGCGGCCGCCGACTCGTCATCGTCGAGTCCCCTGCCAAGGCGAAGACGATCAAGGGCTACCTCGGCCCGGGATACGTCGTCGAGGCGAGCGTCGGGCACATCCGCGACCTCCCGAGCGGCGCGGCCGAGGTTCCCGACAAGTACACCGGCGAGGTCCGCCGTCTCGGCGTCGACGTCGAACACGACTTCGCGCCGATCTACGTCGTCAACGCGGACAAGAAGGCCCAGGTCAGGAAGCTCAAGGACCTGCTGGCCGAGTCCGACGAACTCTTCCTCGCCACCGATGAGGACCGCGAGGGCGAAGCCATCGCGTGGCACCTGCAGGAAGTCCTCAAGCCCAAGGTCCCCGTCCACCGGATGGTCTTCCACGAGATCACCAAGGACGCGATCCGCGACGCCGTCGCCAACCCGCGCGAGCTGAACCAGCGCATGGTCGACGCCCAGGAGACCCGCCGCATCCTCGACCGCCTCTACGGCTACGAGGTCTCGCCGGTCCTGTGGAAGAAGGTCATGCCGAAGCTGTCGGCGGGCCGCGTCCAGTCGGTGGCCACGCGCATGGTCGTCGAGAAGGAGCGCGAGCGCATCGCCTTCCGCTCCGCCGAGTACTGGGACCTGACCGGCACCTTCGCCACCGGCCGCGCCGGTGACGCCTCCGACCCCTCCACGCTGGTCGCCCGCCTGAACACGGTGGACGGCAAGCGCGTCGCGCAGGGCCGTGACTTCGGCTCGACCGGGCAGCTCAAGGGCGAGGTGCTGCACCTCGACGAGGCGAACGCCCGGGCGCTCGCCGCCGCCCTGGAGAACGCCTCGTTCGCCGTCCGGTCGGTCGACTCCAAGCCGTACCGCCGCTCCCCGTACGCCCCGTTCCGTACGACGACGCTCCAGCAGGAGGCCTCGCGCAAGCTGGGCTTCGGTGCGAAGGCGACGATGCAGGTGGCGCAGAAGCTGTACGAGAACGGCTTCATCACCTACATGCGTACGGACTCCACGACGCTGTCCGACACCGCGGTGTCGGCGGCGCGCGCGCAGGTCACGCAGCTCTACGGGACCGACTACCTGCCGGAGAAGCCGCGCGTCTACGCGGGCAAGGTCAAGAACGCGCAGGAGGCGCACGAGGCGATCCGGCCTTCGGGTGATCGTTTCCGCACTCCGGCCGAGACGGGTCTGACCGGCGACCAGTTCCGCCTGTACGAGCTGATCTGGAAGCGGACCGTCGCCTCCCAGATGAAGGACGCGGTCGGCAACTCGGTCACCGTCAAGATCGGCGGCCGCGCCTCCGACGGCCGGGACGCCGAGTTCAGCGCCTCCGGCAAGACGATCACGTTCCACGGCTTCATGAAGGCGTACGTCGAGGGCGCGGACGACCCGAACGCCGAGCTCGACGACCGCGAGAAGCGGCTGCCGCAGGTCGCGGAGGGCGACGCGCTCGCCGCCGAGCAGATCACGGTGGACGGCCACGCCACCAAGCCGCCGGCCCGCTACACCGAGGCCTCGCTGGTCAAGGAGCTGGAGGAGCGGGAGATCGGCCGTCCGTCGACGTACGCGTCGATCATCGGCACGATCCTCGACCGCGGATACGTCTTCAAGAAGGGCACCGCGCTGGTGCCCTCGTTCCTCTCCTTCGCCGTCGTCAACCTGCTGGAGACGCACTTCGGCCGGCTCGTCGACTACGACTTCACGGCGAAGATGGAGGACGACCTCGACCGCATCGCGCGGGGCGAGGCCCAGTCCGTGCCGTGGCTCAAGCGGTTCTACTTCGGCTCGGAGGACGCGTCCGAGGTCGTACCGGCCGACGGCGACGCGCTCGGCGGTCTGAAGGAGCTGGTCACGGACCTGGGCGCGATCGACGCCCGGGAGATCTCCTCCTTCCCGGTCGGCGGGGACATCGTGCTGCGCGTCGGCCGCTACGGGCCGTACGTGGAGCGGGGCGAGAAGGACGCGGAGGGCCACCAGCGGGCCGACGTACCGGACGACATGGCTCCGGACGAGCTGACGGTCGAGTACGCGGAGGAGCTCTTCGCGAAGCCGAGCGGTGAGTTCGAGCTGGGCGCCGACCCGGTGAGCGGGAACCAGATCGTCGCGAAGGACGGCCGCTACGGGCCGTACGTGACGGAGATCCTGCCGGAGGGCACGCCGAAGACGGGCAAGAACGCGGTGAAGCCGCGGACGGCCTCGCTCTTCCAGTCGATGTCCCTGGACACGGTGACCCTCGACGAAGCCCTGAAGCTGATGTCGCTGCCGCGCGTGGTCGGCGCGGACGCGGAGGGCGTGGAGATCACGGCCCAGAACGGCCGCTACGGCCCGTACCTGAAGAAGGGCACGGACTCGCGCTCGCTGGAGACCGAGGACCAGCTCTTCGCGATCACGCTGGACGAGGCCCTGGCGATCTACGCGCAGCCGAAGCAGCGGGGCCGGGCGGCGGCCAAGCCGCCGCTGAAGGAACTGGGCACCGACCCGGTCAGCGAGAAGCCGGTCGTGGTCAAGGACGGCCGCTTCGGGCCGTACGTGACGGACGGCGAGACGAACGCGACGCTGCGGCGGGACGACGACGTCGAGACCATCACGCCGGAGCGGGGCTACGAGCTGCTCGCGGAGAAGCGGGCGAAGGGCCCGGCCAAGAAGGTGACGAAGAAGGCCCCCGCCAAGAAGGCCCCGGCGAAGAAGGCGACCGCGACGAAGACCGCCGCGGCGAAGAAGACGGCGGCAAAGAAGACCACCGCGACGGCCGCGAAGAAGACCACGGCCAAGAAGACGGTGGCGAAGAAGGCGGCTGCCGCCCCGGCGGACGAGTAACCCCCGGTTTGATGCAGGGCCCCGCGCGATGTGCGCGGGGCCCTGCGCCGTTGTGGCACCGGGTGCGAAATTCGGCCTCGTCGGCGTTTGAGGCGCGGGGGCTCGGCGGCGGAGCCCCCGCAGCGGTGCCGCACCCGCCGGGGTCCGGGGCGGAGCCCCGGAAACAGGTGGGTCCGGGGTCACACCCGACCTTGTCCACAGGCCTCCGCAACGGCCAAGCGCAGCGGATAGGCTGGGCGGATGACGCGAGCCGAGCAGCCAACGGTCGTGACCGCCCCGGCGAACCCCACCTACGACGAAGCCCTAGCCGCGGATTCCCGCGAGCGAGCGGTGCGCGCACTGCTGCGCACCCCCAGGCTGCGCCGGCTGTGGAGCGCCCAGCTGGTGAGCGGCATCGGCGATGCCCTAGCCCTGCTGGTGCTGGTGCTGCTGGCCCTCCAGGCGGCGGTGTCGGAAGGGGCCTTCGGCGACGGGTACCGCGGTGCCGCCCTCGCCGTCGCCGTCGTGTTCGGCGTCCGGATCCTCGCCACGCTGCTCTTCGGCGCGGTCCTCCTCGGCCCTCTCTCCGCGCTCGTCGCCCCCGGCGGCAAGCTGGACCGCCGCTGGACGATGGTCGGCGCCGACGGGGTCCGCCTCGGGCTCTTCGTCGTCGCCCCGCTGTGGCTCGACTGGATCCCGGCCCACGCGCTCACCGCGCTGCTGGCCACCGTCTTCGTCTCCGGCGCCGCCGAGCGGCTGTGGACCCTGGCCAAGGACAGCGCCGCCCCCGCCCTGCTGCCCGCGCCGCCGCCGGAGGGGGCGACCGTGCGGCCGCTCCCGGACCACCTGGACGCGCTGCGGCGCCTGACGCTCCGTACGACCTTCGCGGCCCTCCCCGTCGCCGCGGCCGCGCTGCTCGCCGCGACCCTCGTCGGCAAGGCCCTCGGCCTCGGAGTGGGCTGGTTCGCCGCGAACCAGGCCGCGCTCGGCTCGTACGTGGCCTCCGGCCTCTTCGCGGCGTCGATCTCGCTGCTGCTCCCGCTGGTGCTGCCGGCCACGAAGACCCCGCGGCCGCGTTCCCCGCTGGAGGGGCTGCGTACGCCCAAGGCGGGCGACCGCCCGGAGAAGGGCCGTACGGGAGCCATCCCGCTGCTCGTCCTGGCCTGCGCGGCCGTCGCCGGAGCGGTGTCCTGCGCCGCCGCCGTCGCCGTGCTGCACGCCTTCGACCTGGGCGGAGGACCCGCCTCCTTCGCGCTGCTCGTCCTCGCCCTGCTCGGTGGCACTGGCGCCGGTATCCGCGCCAACCAGGCCGGCAAGGTGCTGCCGGCCCTGTCCCGGCGCCGCCTGCTGGCCCTCGCCATAGCGGTGACCGGGCTCGCCCTCCTGCTCACCGGGCTCGTCCCGGACACGGCGACCGTGCTCTTCCTGTCGCTGCTCGCCGGCCTCGCCGCGGGCGTCGCCGCCAACACCGGCCACACGCTGCTGGACCAGGAGACCGAGGAGTTCCGCCGGGCCCGGGTCACCGAGCACCTCCAGGCGGTCGTACGGGTGGCTGTCGCCCTCGGCGCCGTCCTGGCCCCCGCGCTGGCCGCGCTGATCGGCCCGCACCGGCTCACCGGCGGCGAGGTCGTCTTCGCGCACGGCGGGGCGGCCTTCACCCTGATGCTCGTCGGCGCCCTGCTGCTGCCCGTCGCCGTGGTCGTGCTCACCAAGGCCGACGACCGCGGCGGAGTGCCCCTGCGCCGCGACCTGCGCGAGGCGCTGCGCGGCGGGGAGCCCGTACAGGCGCCGTCCGCCACAGGCTTCTTCATCGCCCTGGAGGGCGGCGACGGCGCCGGCAAGTCCACCCAGGTGGAGGCGCTGGCCGACTGGATACGGGGCAAGGGCCACGAGGTCGTCGTGACCCGCGAGCCCGGCGCCACCCCGGTCGGCAAGCGGCTCCGCTCGATCCTGCTGGACGTCTCCTCCGCCGGGCTGTCGAACCGCGCCGAGGCGCTGCTGTACGCCGCCGACCGCGCGGAACACGTGGACACGGTGGTGCGCCCGGCGCTGGAGCGCGGTGCCGTCGTCATCTCGGACCGCTACATCGACTCCTCGGTGGCGTACCAGGGCGCAGGGCGTGACCTGTCGCCGACCGAGATCGCCCGGATCTCGCGCTGGGCCACCGACGGACTCGTCCCGAACCTGACCGTGCTGCTCGACGTGTCGCCGGAGGCGGCGCGGGAGCGGTTCACGGAGGCGCCGGACCGGCTGGAGTCGGAGCCCGCGGAGTTCCACCAGCGGGTGCGGGCCGGGTTCCTGACGCTCGCCGCGTCCGACCCCGGGCGCTACCTCGTGGTGGACGCGGGCCAGGATCCGGAATCGGTGACCACCGTCGTGCGCCACCGCCTGGACCGGATGCTTCCGCTGTCCGAGGCGGAGGTCGCCGCCCAGGTGGAGGCCCGGCGCCTCGCCGAGCAGGAGGCCCGGCGCAAGGCCGAGGAAGAGGCGGCGCGCAAGGCGGAGGAAGCACGGCTGAAGGCCGAGGAGGAAGCCAGGCTGGCCCGCGAAGCGGAGGCAGCCCGGATCAAGGCCGAGGCGGAGGCCGCCCGCAAGGCGGAAGAGGAGCGGCTGCGCGCCGAGGAGGAGGCCCGGGCCCGGGCCGAGGCCGAGCGGCTGCGCGTGGAGGCCGAGGAGAAGGCGCGCGCGGCGGAGCAGGAGCGGCTGCGGCGCGAGGCCGAGGAGGAGGCCCGGCTGCGGGCCGAGGCCGAGGAACGGCGGCTGGAGAAGCAGCGGCGGGCCGAGGAGGCCCTGCTGAAGGCCGAGGAGGCGCGCAGGCTGGCGGAGGCAGCGGCGGCGGAGGTGGCCGCGAAGGCGGCGGCCGCGGCTGCGGTTTCGGCAGCGGCGGCTGCTGCTGCTTCGGCGGCTGCTGCGGCGGCCCCGGCGCCTGCCCCTGCGCCCGCTCCCGCTCCCAAGGTCGGCATGACGAAGGAGCCGCATCCGGACGACGCGGTGACCGTCGAGACCCCGGTGGTCAAGCGGGTCGTGCGGCCGGACGATGTGACGCAGACGGTCCCGGTGCCGAAGGTCGACCCCCCGGCTGCCGCGTCGGGCGCGTCCGCCGCGGAGACGGCGGTACTGCCCCCGGTCCGGGCGACCGACGAGACGGCCGTGCTGCCGCCCGTACGCCCGTCGGGCGCGGCCACCCCGCCGAAGGCCAAGGGCTCCGGAGCGGCTCACTCCGCCACGCGGCCGACCGCCCAGCGCCCCGAGGAGAACCCGGCCGACCGGGTGCCGCCGGGCATATTCCGGGATTCGGGCAACGACCGGACGCGGGAGATCCCCGTCCTCGACGCGGAGGGCCGGCCGCGCCGGACCCGCTCGGACTGGGCGGAGGAGACTCCGCTGGACGACCTGCCGACGCTCGCGGACGAACTGCTCGGCCCGCACCGGGACGACGAGGACGAGGACGGCCGGGGCCCGAGCCGCCGCCGCTGACCTCACCGGGACCGGATTGTCAGTGCCGCACGCCACAATGGGTGCACGGAGAGTGAAGTGAAAGGTGGTGGGCGGGATGCCCGTATGGGACGACCTGGTGGGTCAGGAGCGGGTCCAGACGCAGCTCGCCGCCGCCGCCCGTGATGCCGACGCACTGGTCACGGCCGTTTCCGAGGGGACCGCGCGGCCCGCGGCCTCCAAGATGACCCACGCCTGGCTGTTCACCGGACCGCCGGGCTCGGGGCGGTCCACCGCCGCCCGGGCCTTCGCGGCCGCCCTGCAGTGCACCAGCCCGGACCGCGCCCTCGGCGGAGAACCGGGCTGCGGGTTCTGCGACGGCTGCCACACCACTGTGATCGGCACGCACGCCGATGTGGAGATCGTCCGCACCGATCTGCTGTCGATCGGTGTGAAGGAGACCCGCGACCTGGTCCGCCGGGCGCAGCTCTCCCCGGCCGTCGGCCGCTGGCAGGTCATCGTCCTGGAGGACGCCGACCGGCTCACCGAGGGAGCGGGCAATGTGCTCCTCAAGGCCGTGGAGGAGCCCGCTCCGCGCACGGTGTGGCTGCTCTGTGCGCCCTCGCTGGAGGACGTGCTGCCCACCATCCGATCCCGCTGCCGGCACCTGACCCTGCGCACCCCGTCCGTCGACGCCGTCGCCGAGGTGCTGGTGCGGCGCGACGGCATCGAGCCCGCCGTCGCGGCGGCCGCCGCCCGCGCCACCCAGGGGCACATCGGCCGGGCCCGCCGACTCGCCACCGACGAGGCCGCCCGCTCCCGGCGGTCCTCAGTGCTGAAGCTCCCGCTCCGCGTCGACGACGTGGGCGGCTGCCTCAAGGCCGCGCAGGAGCTGGTCGACGCCGCCGCCGAGGACGCCAAGCAGGTCGCGGAAGAGGTAGACACCAAGGAGACCGAGGAACTGAGGGCCGCGCTCGGCGCCGCCGCCGGCACCGGCGGCCGGATGCCGCGCGGTACGGCGGGCGTGATGAAGGAGCTGGAGGACCGGCAGAAGCGCCGCCGCACCCGTACCCAGCGCGACACCCTCGACCTGGCGCTGACCGACCTCACCGGCTTCTACCGGGACGTGCTGGCCCTGCAGCTCGGCTCTTCGGTGGCCATCGCAAATGAGGAGATACGGCACGACCTGGACCGGATCGCCCGCGAGTCCGGCCCGGAGCGGACCCTGCGGCGGATCGAGGCGATCATCGCCTGCCGGGACGCCCTCGACCGGAACGTGGCCCCGCTCCTCGCGGTAGAGGCGATGACGATGTCCCTGCGCGCCGGCTGACCAGGGACCAGGGACAAAGAGCCAGGGACCAGGGACCAAGGGCCAAGGACCAGGGGCTGCCGAGGCCCTGTCCAGGCCCTGTTGACCGGCTCACCCGTACGGGCGGACCGGCCTCCGGGGCAGGGATCGGCCCCGTTCCCCGCCCTGCCCGGCGCGCGCCTCCCGCACCGCAGGGCCGTCGGGTGCAGCGGGCCCGATGGGCGGGGTCGGCAGGCCGTACGCTCCGGGGATGGACACCAGTCGCCTGCTGCGTACGACCGGAACCGTGATCGCAGCCGCCGGGCTGCTCCTCTCCGGGTGCACCTCGGGAGGATCGGGGGGACCCCGGGCCGCCGCGTCCTCCGACGCCCGGATGTCCGTGGACGAGCCCGCGCTGCGCCCGTACTACGAGCAGGAGCTGAGCTGGCGGGAGTGCGGTGTCCCCGGCTTCGAGTGCGCCACGATGAAGGCCCCGCTGGACTACGCGAAGCCCGGCTCCGGCCAGGACGTCGACATCGCGGTGGCCCGCCGCAAGGCCACCGGCCCCGGCAAGCGGCTCGGTTCGCTCGTGGTCAACCCGGGAGGCCCGGGCGGCTCAGGCATCGGCTACCTCCAGGCGTACGCGGGCATCGGCTACCCCGCTCCGGTCCGCGCGCGGTACGACATGGTGTCCTTCGACCCGCGCGGGGTGGACCGCAGCAGCCCCGTCGAGTGCATGACCGGCCCGGCCATGGACAAGTACACCCAGGTGGACCAGACCCCGGACGACGCGGCCGAGCGGGCTCGGCTGGTGGCGGCCTTCAAGGAGTTCGCGGCGGGCTGCGAGGAGCGCTCCGGGCGGATCCTGCCGCACGTGTCCACCGTGGACGCCGCCCGGGACATGGACCTGCTGCGCGCGGTGCTCGGCGACGAGAAGCTCACGTACGTCGGAGCCTCGTACGGCACCTTCCTGGGGGCGACGTACGCGGAGCTGTTCCCCGACCGGGTCGGTCGACTGGTCCTGGACGGTGCGATGGACCCCACCCGGTCCGCGCTGGACCTGAGCCGGGACCAGACGGCGGGCTTCGAGACGGCCTTCGTCTCCTTCGCCAAGGACTGCGCGAAGCAGCCCGACTGCCCGCTCGGCAAGGGGGGAGCGGAGGCGATGGGGGAGCGCCTGAAGGAGTTCTTCCGCAAGGCCGACGCCCAGGCCGTCCCCACCGGGGAGCCGGCCCGCCCGCTGGGCGAATACCTCGCGACGACCGGGGTGATCGACGCGCTGTACGACGAGAGCGCCTGGCCGCAGCTGCGGGAGGCGCTCACGGCCGCCATGGACGGAGACGGCGCCGCCATGCTCGCCCTCGCCGACAGCTACTACCAGCGCGAGCCGGACGGCAGGTACGCCAACCTGATGTACGCCAACGCCGCCGTGAACTGCCTTGACCAGCCGCCGGCCTTCAGGGGCCCGGAGGCCGTGGACGCCGCCCTGCCCTCCTTCGAGAAGGCCTCCCCGGTCTTCGGCGCGTACATGGCCTGGGCCTCCCTGAACTGCACGTACTGGCCGGTGAAGGCCACGGGCACGGCGAAGCCCCTGACGGGGAAGGGCGCCCCTCCGATCGTGGTGGTGGGCACCACCCGCGACCCGGCGACCCCGTACAAGTGGGCGGAGGCCCTGGCGGGGCAACTCGAATCGGGCACCCTCCTCACCTACGACGGCGACGGCCACACGGCGTACGGCCGCGGCAGCGACTGCATCGACACGTCGATCAACACGTACCTCCTGGAGGGCAAGCCCCCGACGGACGGCAAGAAGTGCTGACGCCACGCCCCGGCAGAACCCGGTTCAAGGCACCCGTCCAGAGCCTGTAGACTTGGCGCCGCTGCTGATGAGAGCCCCTCTTCGAGGGAACACTTGTCTAACCAGCGGTGCCGCCTTAGCTCAGTTGGCCAGAGCAACGCACTCGTAATGCGTAGGTCTCGGGTTCGAATCCCGAAGGCGGCTCTGTAGAACCCCCAGGACTCACTCGCCGTGACCTGGGGGTTTTGCTATTTCCGGGGCCGGTCGGCGCGTGCGTCGGCTGGGGCCCGAGACCCCGTGCCTGAGCCTTAGTTCGGATCGGAGCGCTGCTTCGTGATTCGGGCCAGCCATGCCCATCGGGCCAGTCCGCCGATGGCGAGCGAGGTGAGGATCGCGCCCCAGTCGATGACGTGGGGGAGGCCGGGGAAGAACGCGAAGAAGGCGACGGACGCGGCGGCCCCGGTGAGGAAGGCGGTGACGCCGGCGCGGCGGCGTTTGGCTTCCCAGGCGGGGTCTTCGGGAGTGGGCTGGATGGTCATGTGCGGCTGCTCACTTCGTGATGTGGTGGCACTGGCCGGCCCGGCGAACGCCGTTGACGTTGATGTACGCGCACGCCTTCCCGTAGTGGGGCAGTTTCTGGGGGGAGTTGTCGCGCATCGGGTTGATCTTGCACTCGGTGTGGGTCTTGCCGCGGGAGGTGCGGTATGTCTTGTTGCTGGTGTCCGCGTAGGTGAAGTCGATGCGCCAGTTGCAGAAGCCTGCGTTGAGGGCTCCAACGAAACCGCAGTCGACGCCGGCGTTCTGGTACGTGATGTTCTTGCCGTCACCGCGGATGATGTGGGTGAACATGCAGCCCGTGGGGACCTTCATGGTGACGCCTCCGATCTGGTAGTCGAAGGTGGCCACAGGGGTGGAGCCGATGGCGCCGGCGTGCGCCTGTGCGGGGGTAAGACGGCCAGCATGACCGTTGTGGCGAGAGCGGCGGTGATTCGCGGCGTCCAGGGCGTGCCCATCCGTTTTCCCTTCCAGCGGAGTGTGTGTGCAGATCGGAACTCCCGCCGGTCGTCGCAGGGTGCCGCCCCGAGAAGCAATCCACTACGAAGAGTGATTAACGGATCGAAATGCTGACCGCCCGTAACCGTGGCCTCTTCAGTGCAGTAGGGCGAAGGTGATTCCTGCCACCGTTCCGCCCAGGAGCGTTCCCGCGATGACCTGCGCCAGGGTGTGGTCGCGCAGGGCTATGCGGGACCAGCCGATCAGGGCGACCAGGGGGTACGCGGTCAGGAGCCACGGGCTGTAGTCCAGGGCGAGCATGACGACGCTGCCGGAGGAGACGGCGGCGTGGACGGAGATCTTCCAGGCGAAGGTGATGGCCAGGAGGATCGTCAGGGTGGTGACCATTGCCGCGATGAGGGCGACCATCACCTGCGGAGCGTTCAGGAATCTCATCAGCAGGGTGCCGGAAGTGACCGAGCAGATGATGAAGGCCATGACCACGAGCCGCTGCTGACGTACGCCGAGGTGACGGTCGGCCCAGGTGCCGCGTCGGATGCCGAACTTGATGAAGAGCACCGGGATGACCGCCGCGAAGAGCGCGCCGAACAGGCCCCAGCCGACCCCGCCCAGTCCGTCGGCGTGCCAGCCGATGAGGAGGGTGACGGCGATGATCCAGTTCTTCGGCTCGAAGCCGTCCGTGACGAAGCGGGCGGCGCGGGACTCCGGCGGGGCGGCGGAGACGCTTTCGGTGCTGGTCACTGGTGGGCCTTCTGCTGGGCGGAGGGGTGGCTGTCGGGCGAGCGGTGAGCGTGCGCGCCGTGGGTGCGGACGAAGTCCCGTACGGTCTCGTCGGCCCGGGCGGCGTCGATCCGCCGGAGCCATTGGGCTTCGGCGTCGAGGTCGAGGTCGAGCTCCGAGTCGTCGCCGGCGGAACCGGCGTCCCGGCGCTGGACGTCGTCGTCCGGGGCGTGGCCCGCGAGCTTGGCGTGCCGGGCGGTCTCGATCCAGCAGGCCTCCGCGAGGTCCCGCCGGTCGGCGGACGCGGCGGCGTCGGCGGCGTCCCGTTGGGCGGCCGAGACGTACGGCTGGAGGGCGAGGATCGCGTCGCGGATCTCCACGACCCGGCGGTGCAGCCGCATCCGCAGCTCCCGGCGCCGCAGTTCCTCGGAGAGCACGACCTCGGGGACGGCTCCGGTCAGGTCCTGCCACAGGGGGAGCAGCGCGCGCAGGTACCACCAGTGCCGGGCTGCCTGCCAGGCCACTCCGACGGCGGGGACGGAACTGCCCACGAGGATCAGGCCGATGGCGGCGTGCTTCATCGCGTCGGTGATCGTGCTCGCGGCCGCACCGCTGTCGGGTCCGGTCGCCTCGGTCAGGCGCAGTACGAGGTAGACGGCGCGGGACAAGGCGTACGCAACGCCGGCCGCCGTGCCCGCGCCGAGCAGCCGCAGCCCTGTGCGGAGCCAGCCCGCACCCGCGTGGCGGCTGGAGCCCCAGAAGAGCCAGGTGGCCATGGCCATGGCGGTGCCCAGGTAGGCGAGCCAGACGAGCAGGTAGCAGGTGGCCGGGACGGATCCGGCGCTGCGCTCGAAGAAGTCCTCGACCTGGGTCCGGCGCGGTACGAAGGCGAACAGCACGGTCAGCCCGGCCATGGTCGCCCCGGCGGCGGCCATCCGCAGCCGCAGCCCGAGGGGGCTGTGGGGCCGCGTGATGACGTAGACGAACTCCAGAACGGCCGCCGCCGCCACGACGCCCAGGTACTGCTTGAGCAGCGTCGACAGGTTGTTGATGCCGGTGCCACCGTCGATGGAGTGCATGACGTCCGGCCGGCGCAGGGTCATGGCCAGCGTCAGCGCGGCGAAGGCGATCCACAGGGTGCGCTGCTTCGACGACCGTACGGCCGAGGGGGCACGCCAGAGGGCGACCAGCCACAGCAGGACCAGGACGACGGTGGTCATACGCGCGGCCTCACGATCTGCGGTCTCTGGGGGTGTCGGTGGAGGGGCGGATGGGGTGGCCGAGGGCGTCGCCCAGCCGGTTCAGCACGGGATTCGTGGTGGCCTCGCGGTCGAGGACGCGGTGGCTGAGAATCGTCGCCAGGAGTTCGGCGTCCTTCTCCTCGTTGTCGCTGTAGCTGGTGCGTCCGAGGATGTGGAGGACCTGGTCGAGGTCGATTCCGAGGTCGTCGTCCTCGTCTTCCTCGTTGTTGTCGTTGTCGTCGTTGTCCGGCTCGTCGTTTTTGGTCGTCTGGCCGGGCGGCAGCAGCCTGGTGGCGTACGCGGGGCGGTCGGCGTCCGGTGAGCCGTGGCCGAGGAGCAGGTGGGCGAGCTCGTGCAGCACGATCTGGAGCTTGTGGAGGGCGCTGGTCGCCGGCTCGTAGAAGATCAGGTCCACGCTCTCGGTGGCCACCAGGACCCCGCAGGGCATGCTGCTGTTGGGGGCGCCTTCCAGGGCGACCAGGCGCACCGGGCGGCCGCGCTGGGCGGCGATGCCCTCGCACAGGGCGTCGAGGGTGAAGGGGCGCGGGATGGTGACCACGTCGGCGACGGCCTCGCAGCGGGCGCGGCGGCGCGTGAAGTACATGCGGTCCCTCGCTGACCGGGCAGACCCGGGCCGACCGGAGGCCCCAGCTGAGCCGTGACGTCCCGCCGAAGTGTTGTCCGCAAAGCGGAGCGAACGGATTGTCGCGCGAGCCTAGGTGATGGCGTGCGCATGCTCAAGGGGCCCCTGGGCGCACCGGTGCATTCCGGCCGCAGGTGGCTCGGCTCGGCTCGGCTCGGTTCGGCGGTTCGGTTCGGCGGTTCGGTCAGGCTCGGTTCGGCTCGCGCGTCAGGGCTTCGTGTTGTCCGGCGCGCGGCCGGGCGGCGACTCCGGCAAGCCCTCCAGCCTGCGTGCCTGGTCGATCACGCCGCGGATCGCCTGGATGCTCCCGGCCGACAGGCCGTTCATGCGCAGCGCGACGTCCCGTACGTCGCTGTCCTCCAGGACCTTCACCAGCTCCCGCTGAGCACGGGTCAGCTCGACCCGCTCCTTGATCCGGGCGAGCTTGGCGTCGACCCGCACGGCTACGGCCTCGTCGAAGAAATAGGTCACCGGAACGCCGAAGAAGCCCGCGATCACGGTGAGGGTGCTGACCTTCGGGTCGATGATCTCGCCCTTGCGGATCTTCTGGATCGTGGCGTGCGAGACCGTCGGCCCGTCGGGCCCCGCCTTCGTGCGGATCCCCTCGGCGATCTCCATGTAGCTGAGCGGGCCCCGGCCCGGGGGATGGATGGTGCTGATCAGGTGGTCGAGCTTCTGCGCGATGCTGCGCCCGCTCGCCGGTTCCCGGCTCTCCACTCGACCACCCCTCGCTGATGTGAATCAAAGTTTACGGACGAGGATAGCGGCGCGCACCGCGTAAAGTTTGTTTGACAACCCCGAGGGGCCCTCGGCATGCTGAGGGGGGCCCGTAAAACAAAGGTGACGGCGTCGCGTGCGTCCACGGGGGAAGGCATGCGGCGCGGTCGGCCAGGGGGCGGGCCGCGGGGGAGGTACAGGGGGGACGGGGGTCGGGTTGGGGGCGCACAGGCGCTCCCAGCCCGGCATGCCGTAGGTCCGTTGGCCGGGCCTTGCCCAGTGGAGCCGTGAGTGTCCGCGCACGACGCGGAGGCTGAGGTCGCCGGGGCAGGGGGCCGGGGCTACGTTGAGGGGGTGGGGGTTCTCTTCGCGTGGTAGGAGGCCCGGGATGGCGACACGGGTGAAGAGGGCGGCGATCGGGGCGGTCGCGATCGGGATGGCGGTGGTGCCCCTCGGGGCCGGCGCCGGCAATGCCTGGGGCGGCGCCCCCACGGCCGCGGTGGTCGCGGCGCCCGTTCAGGAGGACGGGGAGTTCGCGCAGCTCACGCCCGCCGTGGCACGGCAGTTGGACGAGGCCGTCCGCAAGGTGATGGCCGAGGCGAACGTCCCCGGGGTGATGGTGTCCCTGTCCGCGCCCGGGAAGGGCGAGTACGTGAAGGCCTTCGGGATCGCCGACAAGGCGACGGGTGCCCCGATGGCCACGGACCTGCACACGCGGATCGGCAGCGTGACCAAGACCTTCACGGTGACGGCGCTGCTCCAGCTCGTGGACCAGGGCAAGGTCGGCCTGGACGACCCCATCGCCAAGTACATCGACGGCGTCCCGAACGGGGACCGGATCACGATCCGCCAGCTCGCCGAGATGCGGAGCGGACTGTTCAACTACTCCGCCGACCCGGGGTTCGACAAGGCCCTGTTCACCGACCCGGACCGGGTGTTCACCCCGCAGGAGCTGCTCGCGTACGCCTTCAAGCACCCGGTGCTGTTCGAGCCCGGCGCGCAGTTCTACTACTGCAACACCAACCTCATCCTGCTCGGGCTGGTCGTCGAGCAGCAGAGCGGGCAGGACCTCGACGACTACATCAACGAGAAGGTCGTCGCCCCCGCCAAGCTGAAGAACACCCTCTTCCCCACGGGCGCGGAGTTCCCCGAGCCGCACGCCCACGGCTACACGAACCAGACGCTGTCCGGGAAGGTCGAGGACTCGACCGACTGGAACCCCTCCTGGGGCTGGGCCGCTGGAGCGATGATCTCCGACCTCGACGACCTGAAGTCCTGGGCCAAGACCATGGCCACCGGGACGCTGCTGACGCCCGCCACGCAGGCCCAGCGGCTGAAGGTCGTCCCCGTCATGCCGGGCGCCGGTTACGGCCTCGGCATCTTCAACACCCACGGCTGGATCGGGCACAACGGCTCGCTGCCGGGGTACGAGACCGTGTCCGTCTACCTGCCGCAGGCGCGGGCCACGCTGGCCATCGTGCTCAATACCGACATCCTCCTCGACGGCCAGGAGCCGAGCACGCTCTTCGCCGGGGCGATCACCAAGATCGTGACGCCGCAGAACGTCTACACGCTGCCGGCCCACATCGCCACCAAGTAGGCGGCCACGGGCCGCTGTCGGGGGCGTCCGTCCCCGCGCGCACAATGGGTCCGGCGCGCAGGGACGGACGAAGGAGACGGATGTGAACGGTCAGGACGGGCAGAGCCGCCCGGACGGTCAGAGCGGCCCGGACGGTCAGAGCGGTCAGAGCGGCCAGGGGATCGAGCTGCGGGTCGCGGGGCAGGCGGACGTCGAGGACGCGGCGCGGCTGTTCCGCGGGTACCTCGACTTCTACGAGGTGGAGGTGACGGACCCGGACCGGCCGCGGGCCTTCCTCGCGGAGCGGATCGCGAAGGACGAGTCGCTGGTCCTGCTCGCCGACGCGCCGGGCCTCGGCACGGTCGGCTTCGCCCAGGTCTACCGGGCGTTCTCCTCGCTCAGCATGGACACCGCCTGGGTGCTCAACGACCTGTACGTGGCCCCCGAAGGCCGCCGCACCGGCGCCGGCCGGGCGCTGCTGCGCGAGGTGCTGCGCCGGGCGCGGGAGGCCGGGGTGACCGGGGTGCAGCTGGAGACCGCGTACGACAACACGGTCGCGCAGGGGCTGTACGAGGCGGAGGGCTTCGTGCGCGAGGAGTTCCACGTCTACTTCCACGAACTCGGCTGAAACATTTCCGGGTCGCCGCCGCGTCGATGGGGTGAGACGACGCGAGGGGGAGTAGATGCGGCAGGGTCGCAGAGACGGGTTCCGTGAGTTCGCGGAGGGCAGATCGGGGCACCTGTACAGGTCGGCCTGTCTGCTGGCCAGCGGGGACACCCATCTCGCGGAGGACCTCGTACAGGAGACCCTGGGCAGGATGTACCTGCTCTGGGGGCGCGTTTCCCGCATCGACAATCCGGCGGCGTACGCGCAGACCGTGCTCGTACGGGCCTTCCTGACGCACCAGCGCCGGCGGTCGGCGGGAGAGCGCCCGGTCGGGGAGTTCCCCGAGTCGGCCGCCGCCGGGTCCGGGTCCGGGTCCGGCGATCCGGCGTTGCGGCTGACGCTGCTGGAGGCGCTGGGGCGGCTCGCGCCCAAGGATCGGGCGGTGCTCGTGCTGCGGTACTGGGAGGACCGCAGCATCGAGGAGACCGCCGAGGCGATGAACACCAGCTCGGCGGCGGTCCGTACCCGGGCCTCGCGGGCGCTCGGCCGACTCAGGGAGCAACTGGGCGGCAGCATAAGCGAGTTCGCGGGAATCTGAGAGTGGAAATGGTCCGGCCCGCCCCCGGTGGGCGGCATCGTGCCGGTTTGGTCCTCTGCACACCCCCTGAGAACGGAAGGTTTGGTTCCCCATGCCCTTTGAAGACGAGCTCGGTGAAGCCCTCCGGCGTGCGGGGGACGGTTTCCCGGCCGACCGGCACGCCCTCGTGCAAGCCGGTGAGCGGCGCGGACGGCGCCTCGTGGCCCGCCGCAGGGCCGCCGTGATCGGCGGATCGGTGCTGTCCCTGGCCCTGATCGGCGGGGCCGGCGCCTACGCCGGGGGGCTGCTGGACGGAACGGGCCGGTCCGAGATCGCGGCGCCGCCGGAACCGTCGGGCGGACCGTCCGGCGGGGACGGCACCCCGGTGCCGGAACTGCCACCGGTGCCGCGCGGTACCGGCGCGGTCTCCGCCGAGCAGATGGTCGAGGTGCTCAAGGGGCTGCTTCCGGAAGGGACCCTGTCCGTGACCAGGGCGAGCGGTACCGACGGCAGCAGCGCGGGGGTGACGGGCGTGTACGACGACGGCAAGGGCGGAGCGGAGATCAATGTCTCCGTGCTCCGGCTGGACCCGAACGGCGTCATGGCGCACACGGAGACCCTCTGCTCCGAGAAGAACCTGCCGGAGGGCGACGACTGCACGACGGAGCAACTGGCCGACGGCTCCAAGCTGCTGATCGAGCAGCGCCACCTGCCCCCGAGTCTCACCCCGGGCCTCAAGGAATGGCGAGCCGCGCTCGCGACCCCGCAGGGGTACCTGGTCAAGTTTTACGAATCGAATTCCCCGTTCGGGCTGTACCCGGGGAATTCCCCGTCCGCGGGTGCCACGGCGATCACCCGGACCGACCCGCCGCTGTCCCCCGCCCGGTTGAAGGCCCTGGTCACTTCCGACAAGTGGCACCCGGCACTGAACGACCTGCCCGCGGCCAATGCGGGACCGCGGGGATAGTCGCCCGCGTCTCCGAATGCGCTTTGGGATCTGAAGGCCGTGGAGCGGCTGGAGCGGCTGGTGACCGCGTCGAAGGTCCCGGTCATCTCCAAGGGCGGGGAGGGAGGGTCCGGCTACCTCGTGGTCGACGACGGCAAGGGCAAGTCCCTGGTCAGGCTCGACGTCATCAAGGGAGACCGGCGCTCCGGACTTCGAGGGCAACGTCCCTTCGCTGAACGACGGAATCCGCACCAAGGTCACACAGGGTCCTGCGGAGAGCGCAAGGGGGTGGTCCGGTGGACCGTCGACAGCCTGCGCAAGAACGGGCTGAGGGTGACGGTCACCGCCTACAACACCGCCGACCCGAGCGGTGCGGCCACCCGTGAGACGCCCGCGCTGACGCTGGAGCAGCTGCAGTCGATCGCCCTCCACCCCAAGTGGCATGAGCTGGACTACTTCGCGTCGGCGTAGCACTCCACGACCGCCGTCGTGAAGGGGAACCGGACCGGGGTGTCGCCGAAGGTGATCCGCCCGGCCCGGTCCCCGGCGGCCCGGATGGCCTCGGCGACGGCCTCGGCCTCCTCGGCCGGGCAGTGCACGATCACCTCGTCGTGCTGGAAGAACACCAGCTCGGCCCGCATGCCGGAGAGTGCCTGCCGGAGGGCCGCGAGGAGCAGCAGCGCCCAGTCCGCGGCGCTGCCCTGCACGACGAAGTTACGGGTGAAACGGCCGCGGGCCCGGGTGTTGGTCGAGGCGTAGCTCGGGGTCCAGCCGCCGTCGTCCTGCTCCTGTGGGATTCCGGCCTCCCCCTCCTCGGGGACGCCGGCCGGCGGCGGGCAGGTGCGGCCCAGCCAGGTCCGTACGAGCCGGCCCTCCTCCCCGGCCCGCGCCGCGTCGTCCACGTACGCCACGGCCCGGGGGAAGCGGCGGCGCAGGGCGGCCAGGTTCTTGAGGCCGTCCCCGGAGGTCTGCCCGTAGACCGCGCCGAGGACGGCGATCTTGGCCTTGTCCCGGTCGCCGGAGAAACCCTGGCGGGAGACGGCGGTGTAGAGGTCTGCGGAGTCCCCGGCCACCGCCATGAAGGCGGGGTCGCGGGAGATCGCGGCGAGTACGCGCGGCTCCATCTGGTCGGCGTCGGCGACGACGAGCCGCCAGCCGGGGTCGGCGACGACGGCCCGGCGGATCACCTTGGGGATCTGCAAGGCCCCGCCGCCGTTGGTGACCCAGCGGCCGGTGAGGGTGCCGCCGGGGATGAACTCCGGGCGGAAACGGCCGTCGTGCACCCAGTCCGCGAGCCAGCTCCAGCCGTGGGCGGTGTAGATCCGGTACAGCTTCTTGTACGCGAGGAGGGGCTCGACGGCGGGGTGGTCGAGCTCCTGGATCTCCCAGCGACGGGTGGACTTCAGCTTGATGCCGGCTTCGGCGAAGGCCTTGATGACGTCCGCCGGCAGCTCGGGGCGCACCCGGCGGCCGAAGGCGGCGGAGATCCGGTCGGCCAGCTCGGCGAGGCGGCGGGGCTCGCCGCCGCCGGCGTAGCGCTCGCCGAGCAGCTCGGTCAGCAGGGCGCGGTGCACGTCGGCCCGCCAGGGCAGGCCCGCGCGGTGCATCTCGGCGGCCACGAGGAAGGCCGCCGACTCGGCGGCGGTCAGCAGCCGCATCCGGTCGGGGTGGGCGGTGGCGCCGATCCGCGCCGTCTGGTCGGCGTGGACGGCGAGCAGGGCGTCCAGGGGGACCGGGGCGGGGCGCGCGTCGAAGAGGGAGTCCTGGGTGCCGGGCTCGGCGGCGCGCTGCGGGGGGTCCGGCGGCACGGGGGAGTTGGTGAGCCGGGCCCAGGCGGCGGCGGCCGAGCGGGGCTCGCCGAAGCGGCCCTCGTGGCCGAGGAGGAGCAGCTCGGCGTCCTCGACGTCGTAGCAGCGGTCCACGCGGGCGCCGGCGGCGAGGAGGCGGGGGTAGACGGCGGCGGTGGACTGCCAGATCCAGCGGGTGCCGGGGGGTGCGGCGCGGATCGCTTCCGCGGGGTCCCGCACGCTGATCCGGCGCCCGCCGCCGGGGGCCGCGGGCGCGGCGTGCCATGACCCGTCACCGTCTTCGGCGAGGGCCCATCTGCCCGCGTTCTCGCTCACGGGTGCGAGTGTCCCACCGGGGTCTGACAATTCCGGCGGCGCCGGGCCCTGCGGGGTGCGGTGGCATGCCGCTACGCGGCCGGGGCTCCGCCCCGCACCCCGCTCCTCAAACGCCGGAGGGGCTGGATTTTGGCTGATGCGGTCCGCGAGTGCGCGCGCAATCGTGCGCCGCACGATCCGGCCCCGGCCGGGCAGAATCCAGCCCCTCCGGCGTTTGAGGCGCGGGTCTGGGCGGAGCCCAGGGTGCCGCGCAGCGGCGCTTTCGGACCCGTCGCCGGAGCCTCCAGAGGTGGCGCCGTACCCATGGGCCCCGGGCAGAGTGCAGGCAAGGGCGTGCCAAGCTGGAGGGTGTGAGAGACCTTGCCGAGACCGTCGACCGGGCCTTCGCCGCCGCCCTCTACGCCCAGGATGACGCCGGGCTCGACACCGGGGCCTCGGTGCTGGCCGCCGAGTCGGCGCGGTGGGGCGGGGTCGGGCGGGAGCTGCTCGCGCGCGGGGAGGCGTACGTACGGCAGGCCTGGGAGCGGGGGTGGCAGCCGGCCGACCTGCTGCGGCTGGTCCGGCGGGACCTCGACGAGCGGCACATACGGATCGCCGGCGACCTGATCGCCGGCGAGGCGCGCCGCTACGCCCGGCTCCCCGAGCGGTGGACCGAGTCCGAGGTGTGGTGGGCGGGGGACGAGGAGTACGCGGACCAGCTCGCCCGGCGCGAGAAGGCGGACCGGTTCACCCTGGCGACCGCGCTGCTGGAGGTGTTCCGGCTGCTGGTCCGGCTGCCCTCCATCGAACCGGTGGGCCCCCTTCCGGGCGACCCGCTGGACGAGCACGAACACGCGCACATCGAGCCCCGCATGCTCGGCCGCATCCGAGCCCTGCTCGCCAAGGCCGAGGCGACCACCTTCCCCGAGGAGGCGGAGGCGCTCAGCGCCAAGGCGCAGGAGCTGATGGCCCGGCACACCGTGGACGAGGCGCTGCTGGCCGCGCGCGGCGGCCGGCCGACGCAGGTCCCGGGGGCCTGCCGGATCGGGGTCGAGCCGCCGTACGAGGAGGCCAAGGCGGTGCTGCTCGACGCGGTGGCCACGGCCAACCGCTGCCGGGCGGTGTGGAACAGCGGCTTCGAGTTCTCCACGGTGGTCGGCTTCGAGAGCGACCTGGAGGCGGTGGAGCTGCTGTACACCTCGCTGCTCGTCCAGGGCACGGCGGCGATGACCCGGGCGGAGGCCGCACAGCGGGCCGGGGGGCGGAAGCGGACGAAAACCTTCCGGCAGTCCTTCCTGCTCGCCTACGCCAGCCGGCTCGGGCGGCGCCTCGCCGAGACCGCCGAGCACACGGCGAGCGAGGCCTCCGACAACCTGCCGGCGCTCGTGGCCCGCGACGTCGCGGTCACCTCCCGGGCGGACGAGATGTTCCCGAAGACCACCACGACCCGGCTGCGCGGGGCCACCGACCACGCGGGCTGGGAGGACGGCACGGCCGCGGCGGATGCCGCCCATGTGGGGGGCAAGCGGAAGCCCCTGACCCCCTAAGACCGGGGGGCCTCCGCGCGCAGGGCCCGAGGGGTGCCCAGAGGATGTCGTGTCTGTGATCAGGGGACCACCCTCCGCGTGCACGTGCATCTGCCCATGCAGGCGCTAATGAACACAGCTATGATCCCGTGCAGTTGACATCTGCACTATCGGGGGCTTCCTGTGGACCATGCGTACAACGGGATGGCAGCTGCAGAACTCGCTACCGCGTTCGGGCTGACCTGGCAGAAGAGCAGACACAGCAACTCGCAGGGTTCCTGCGTGGAGTTCGCGAAGCTGCCGGACGGCGATGTCGCCGTCCGCAATTCGCGCTTCCCGGACGGTCCGGCACTCGTCTACACGCCGGCCGAGATAGAGGCCCTGCTCCTGGGCGTCAAGGACGGCGAGTTCGATCATTTGATCAGCTGACGGGGCTGACGGAATCGAGCGCCGACCGAGCCGTCATTCAGCCGTCATCAAGCCATGCACGTGCACTGGCCGGGACTGATCGCAATGATCAATCCCGGCCAGTGGTCGTATTCGGCTCCAGTCCGCCCCGGCTCAGTCGTGGATCAGGAACAGCGCCCAGACCACCTTGCCGGTCAGCCGTCCCGCGAGCGGGTGCCAGCCCCAGCTGTCGCTGTACGCGTCCACGAGGAACAGTCCCCGCCCGGACTCCAGGTCGCAGTTCGCCTCCGCGGCGTCCGGCGAGAAGGCCCCGCCGGGCCGGTCCTCGCTCGGGTCGCGCACCGCGCACACCAGCCGGGTGCTCCACCGCATCAGGTGCAGCCGCACCGCGGGTTCGGGCTCGGCGGCCGGCCCCCGCGCGTCCTCCGGCAGCGCATGGCGCAACGCGTTGGTGACGAGTTCGGAGACGACCAGCGCCACGTCGTCGAAGCGCTCGTCGAGACCCCACTGGGCCAGGGTCGAGCGGGTGAACGAACGTGCCCCGCGCACCGCGTCGTAGCGGGCGGGCAGGGCACATGACGCGGACCCGGAGACAGCCGTGGGGTCGACCGGGGGAAGCCCCTGCCGTAACGGCTCGAGCATGGTCGATCCATTCGTCCCCATGCGAGGCACTCCCGGGATTCGCGGGCGAAGCGGCGGCTTCGTCCAAAGAGAACTGCGGGGTGGGTCCGGCGCCGGCGCGAACAGCACGCAGGTGCGCGGGGACCATCGTTCCGAATGGCGGAGCCGGATGCAAGGGCAGATGCACGTGCACGCGCCGGACCTGTCCGCTCCCGTGACGGTTCTTGCTCATTTCTTCCTACGCATACTTACGGACTTCTTTTACGGGCGGCGGGATTCCGTTACAGAACGAGTACGGGCCGATGCGTTTTGGTGGCAGACTGCGGCCCCTGGGGTGCGGGGGCCCCTCGACGCGCACGCATGCCAATTGCGATGGGGAGGGCAGTACTAGTGACCGCAGAAGCCAGCGGTTCCGTGGTGCGCCGCATCCTCCTGGGCTCCCAGCTCAGGCGACTCCGAGAATCCCGCGGCATCACCCGCGAGGCGGCCGGCTACTCGATCCGCGCATCCGAATCGAAGATCAGCCGCTTGGAGTTGGGAAGGGTGAGCTTCAAGGCCAGAGACGTGGAGGACCTCCTCACGCTCTACGGAGTCATGGACACCACCGAGCGCGAGTCCCTGCTGGGACTGGTCCGCGAGGCCAACGCGACGGGCTGGTGGCACAGTTTCGGCGACGTGCTGCCCGGGTGGTTCCAGACCTACATCGGCCTGGAGGGCGCGGCGTCGCTCATCAGGATCTACGAAGTCCAGTTCGTGCACGGCCTGTTGCAGACCGAGGCCTACGCGCACGCCGTCGTCAGCCGCGGGATGCCCGGCGCCACCCCCGCCGAGATCGACCGCCGCGTCGCGCTGCGCCTGGAGCGTCAGAAGGTCCTCGTCTCCGAGAGCGCCCCGGTCTTCCACGCCGTCCTCGACGAGGCCGCGCTGCGCCGCCCCTACGGCGACCGCGACGTCATGCGCGGGCAGTTGGAGCACCTCATCGAGGTCTCGCAGCGGCCCAACGTGCAGCTCCAGGTGATGCCCTTCTCCTTCGGCGGTCACGCGGGCGAGAGCGGAGCGTTCACCCTGCTGCGCTTCCCCGAGTCCGACCTCCAGGACATCGTCTATCTGGAACAGCTCACCAGTGCCCTCTACCTCGACAAAGAAGAGGAAGTGGGGCAGTACGAGCGGGCCATGGCGCGACTCCAGCACGACTGCCCGGACCCGGACCGGACCCGGGATCTTCTTCGCGGCCTGCTCCAACTGTCTTGATTCGCACGTACTATGACGCCTGATCAGTGCATGACGACCGATCGGTCTCCGGTGCAGCGCAAGGGTGCGCGCTCGCAGTAAGGGATGGCATGTCCATATTCGGCGAACTCGCTCACCAGTACATCGACGGCGAATGGCTGGCCGGCAACGGTTCCTGGGACATCATCGACGTCAACCCCTACAACGGGGAGAAGCTCGCCGCCATCACCGTGGCCACCGTCGAGCAGGTGGACCAGGCCTACCGCGGCGCCGAGCGCGCCCAGCGCGAGTGGGCCGCCACCAGCCCGTACATCAGACGTGAGGTCCTGGAACGCGCCCTGCGGATCACCGAGGAGCGCGAGAAGGAGATCGTCGAGGCGATGATCGACGAGCTCGGCGGGACCCGTCCCAAGGCCGAGTACGAGGTGTACCTCGCCAAGGAGTTCATCCGCGAGGCGATCCAGCTCGCCGTCCGCCCCGAAGGCCGGATCCTGGCCTCGCCGGTCGCGGGCAAGGAGAACCGGGTCCAGCGGCTGCCCGTCGGCGTCGTCACCGTGATCAGCCCCTTCAACTTCCCCTTCCTGGTCACCCTGAAGTCGGTCGCCCCCGCCCTGGCGCTGGGCAACGCGGTCGTCATCAAGCCGAACCAGAACGCGCCCGTCGTCGGCGGCGGGGTCATCGCCAAGATCTTCGAGGAGGCGGGCCTCCCGGCCGGCCTGCTGAACGTCCTGGTCACCGACATAGCCGAGATAGGCGACGCGCTCCTGACCCACCCCGTCCCCAAAGTGATCTCCTTCGCGGGATCCGACCGGGTCGGCCGGCACGTCGGCGCGGTCGCCGCCCGCCACTTCAAGCGGACGGTCCTGGAGCTCAGCGGCAACAGCGCGCTCGTCGTCCTCGACGACGCGGACCTCGACTACGCGGTGGACGCGGCCGTCTTCAGCCGCTTCGTCTACCAGGGCCAGGTCTGCATGGCCGCCAACCGGATCCTCGTGGACGCGGCCGTCGCGGAGGAGTTCACCGCGAAGTTCGTCGCCAAGGTCCGCTCCCTGAAGACGGGCGACCCGCACGAGCCCGACACCCACATCGGCCCGCTGATCAATTCCTTCCAGGCCGACGCCCTCACCGCGCTCGTGGACCGCGCGATCGAATCCGGCGCCAAGGCCCTCGTACGAGGCTCTACGCGCGGCAACCTCGTCGAGCCGACGGTGCTCGCCGGCCTCCCCGAGGACTCCCCGCTGCTGGCCCAGGAGATCTTCGGCCCGGTGGCCCTGCTCGTGGTCTTCGACGGCGAGGACGAGGCGGTACGGCTCACCAACGCGACCCCGTACGGCCTGAGCGGCGCCGTGCACAGCCGGGACGTGGAGCGCGGCGTCCGCTTCGCCCAGCGGATCGAGACGGGGATGATCCACGTCAACGACTCCACCATCGGCGACGAGCCCCTCGCGGCCTTCGGCGGCGAGAAGGCCTCTGGCCTGGGCCGGCTGAACGGCGAGGCGACCGTCGAGGCCTTCACCACGCAGAAGTGGATCTCGGTCCAGCACGGCCGGAGCCAGTTCCCGTTCTGACCCTCCACTGGGCCTAAACTCGACCGGGCGTACGCGGCGCCGCCCGGGGGAGATCGAGTTGAGCAACATACCGGAGACCGGCCGGACCCCTCGGGTCCAGAACCGGCTCGTCGTCATCCAGATCGTCGTCTTCTCGCTGCTCCTCACCCTGGGCGGACGCCTCTGGTACCTCCAGATACGCAATGGCCAGGAGTACACGGACGAGGCGAAGAACAACCACGTCCAGCAGGTGGTCCAGCCGGCCGTGCGCGGCTCCATCCTCGACTCGCGCGGGGTTCCGCTCGCCGACAACGCGACCCACCTCGTGGTCTCCGCCAGCCGTACCGAACTGCTGACCATGAAGGACAAGGGCAAGGAAGTCCTCACCCGGCTCGCCGGGGTCCTCGGCATGGACCCGCAGGAGACCATCGACAAGGTCAGGCTCTGCGACTCCCAGACGAAGCAGCCCTGCTGGAACGGCTCCCCGTACCAGCCGATCCCCGTCACCGACGAGGCCACCACCGAGCAGGCCCTGCAGATCCGCGAGCACCCCGAGGACTTCCCCGGCATCACCGCCGAGCCCACCGCCCTGCGGCGCTACGCGGCACCGGACCAGGCCAACACCTCCCAGGTGCTCGGCTACCTCTCCCCGGTCACCGACGAGGAGATCACCAAGGCGAAGAACTCGGACTCCCCCTACCTGCGCTCCGACCAGGTCGGCCGCTCCGGCCTGGAGCGCACGTACGACAAGGAGCTGCGCGGCAAGGCGGGCATCACCCGCTACGAGGTGGACAACCTCGGCCGGGTCATCGGCCAGGGCGAGACCGACCCGGCGCGGTCCGGCTCGAACATCGTGACCTCGATCGACTCCCGGGTGCAGGCCGTCGCGGAGCGCGAGCTGAACAACGCGATGATCGAGGCCCGCAAGACGCTCGACAAGAACAACACCGGCAGGAACTACGAAGCCGACTCGGGCTCCGTCGTGGTCATGGAGACCAAGACCGGCCGCGTCGTGGCGATGGCCTCGAACCCGACCTACGACCCGAACGCCTGGGTGGGCGGCATCTCCGCGAAGGACTACGCCAAGCTCACCGACAAGGAGTCGAACTATCCGCTGCTGAACCGGGCCATCCAGGCCCAGGCGGCCCCCGGCTCCATCTTCAAGGTGGTCAGCTCGACGGCCGCCGTGAACGCCGGATACTCCTTCAACGCGCGCTACCCCTGCCCCAGCTCGTACTCGGTCGGCAGTCAGACCTTCACCAATTTCGAGTCCCAGGGCTACGGCGACATCACCATCGGCAGGGCCCTGGAGGTCTCCTGCGACACGGTGTACTACCTCCTCGCCGACCAGGAGTGGAAGAAGGACGGCGGCATCAACCCGAAGAAGAACCCGAACGACTGGTTCTTCAAGACCGCCCACGACTTCGGGCTCGGCCAGCGCACCGGCATCGACCTGCCGAACGAGGTCCCCGGCCGGATCCCCGACCGCAAGTGGAAGCAGGACTTCTTCGAGGCCAACAAGGCCGCCTGGTGCCGCGACGGCAAGAAGAACGGCACCTTCGCCGAGAAGATCGCGTACGAGAACTGCCGGCAGGGCAACCAAATGCGCGAGGGCGACGCCATCAACTACTCGATCGGCCAGGGCGACACCCTCGTCACGCCGATCCAGATGGCCTCCGTCTACGCGGCCATCGCCAACGGCGGCACGCTCCACCACCCCAGCGTCGGCAAGGCGATCGTCAGCGCCGACGGGACGTCGGTGCAGGAGATCGCGCCGAAGGTGCAGGGCAAGCTGCCGATGGACGCCAAGACCCGGAACAGCATCGACGCGGCCCTCGCCGGCGTGGCCACCGACGGCAGCGCCGCCTGGCGCTTCGGCGGCTGGCCGCAGAAGCAGATCCCCATGCACGCCAAGACCGGCACCGCCGAGGTCCAGGGCAAGCAGACCACCTCCTGGTTCGCCTCGTACACCGAGGACTACGCGATCGTCATGACGATCTCCCAGGGCGGCACCGGCTCGGGCGCGTCGGGACCGGCGGTCCGCAAGATCTACGAGGCGATGTACGGGCTCGACCCGACCGGCAAGCAGGACCTCACGAAGGCCCTGCTGCCGAAGCCGGCCACCGTGCTGCCGGTGATCCGTCCGGACGGGGAGATTTCGGCCAATTGAGAGCCGGTCGGCGATCGACCGGGATTGCGGACAGAACCTGACCGCAATGCTCCGTAGCGTGTGGGGTGTCAGGAAGAAACACCCGGGCGGCGACAACGCCCCACACGCTTAAGGCGGTCGGTCATGGCTCAGATCTCCACCGAGGTTCTCGGCGACGAGCGCGGCACGCTCCTCGCCTTCGTCGAGGCCCAGCGCACGGCGATCCGCGAAACCCTCCTCGGAATGACCGAGGGGCAGGCCGCGAGCCGCCCCAGCGCCAGCGAGCTGACCCTGTCCGGGGTGCTCAAGCACGTGGCCGAGGTCGAGCTGACGTGGCTGCGGATGGCCCAGCAGCAGCCCAACGAGCGGCAGCGCGGCATGGACACCTGGGCCGACATGTTCCGCCTGACCGAGGGCGAGTCGGTGCCGGGCGTCCTGGCCTTCTGGGACGGGGTCCGCAAGGAGACCGAGGCCTTCATCGCCGCCGTCCCCAGCCTGGACGAGACCTTCCCGCTCCCGGAAGCCCCCTGGTTCCCCAAGGACGGCAAGGTCTCGATGCGCTGGATGCTCCTGCACCTGGTGGAGGAGTTCGCCCGGCACGCCGGCCACGCGGACATCGTCCGCGAATCCATCGACGGGACCAAGGCCATGGGTTGAGTAGCCTGGGCCGCATGTCAGCGATCCGGCTCCTCGTCCTCGGTGCGGTCCGTCAGCACGGGCGGGCCCACGGCTACCAGGTGCGCAACGACCTGGAGTACTGGGGCGCCCACGAGTGGTCGAACGCCAAGCCCGGGTCGATCTACCACGCGCTGAAGCAGATGGCGAAGCAGGGCGTGCTGCTCGCGCACGAGGTGGCTCCGAGCGTGGCCGGCGGGCCGCCGCGCACCGAGTACGAGGTGACGGGCGCCGGCCGCGAGGAGTACTTCAAGCTGCTGCGCGAGGCGCTGGCGGCGTACGACCAGAAGACGGACGTGCTGTCGGCGGCGCTCGGCTTCATGGTCGACCTGCCGCGGGCCGAGGTGCTGGCGCTGCTGGGGGAGCGGCTGGCGAAGCTGGCGGGCTGGCGCTCGGCGGTGACGGAGCACTACACCCCGGAGGGCGGGCCCGAGGTCCTCGGCCACATCGGCGAGATCATGCACATGTGGGTCCACTCCGCGGAGGCCGAGGCGGAGTGGACGCGGGGGCTCATTGCCCGGATCGAGGAGGGGGCGTACTCCTTCGCGGGCGAGGGCGGGGAGCCGTTCGTCGGGGTGCTGGCGGAGGGCCAGGAGAACCCGTACGCGACCTCGTAGGTCTAATCAAGTTTGACTAGTCCGGAGACGGGCAGTAGCTTTACCGATCCCACTATTCAAATTTGACTAGAAGGAGTCGCGTTGGCGATCTTCGTCGAAGGTGTCCACAAGCGGTACGGGGACAAGCACGCCCTGGCCGGACTCGACCTGGAGGTGCGGCCCGGGACGGTCCAGGCGGTGCTCGGCCCCAACGGCGCGGGCAAGACCACGGCGGTCCGGGTCATGAGCACCCTGCTCCGCCACGACGAGGGCGTGGTCCGGGTCGCAGGCCACGACGTACGGACGGACGCGGCGGCCGTCCGCGCCCGGATCGGACTGCTCGGCCAGCACGCGGCGCTCGACGAGGAACTGGACGGGCGGCAGAACCTGGAGATGTTCGGGCGCCTCCACCACCTGGGCGCGCGGCGGGCCGGGGCCCGGGCGGACGAGCTCCTCGAACGCTTCGGCCTCGCGGACACCGGCCGCAAGCCCGTGGGCCGCTACAGCGGCGGCATGCGGCGCCGGCTCGACCTGGCCGCCTCGCTGATCACCGACCCGGAGGTGCTGTTCCTCGACGAGCCGACCACCGGGCTCGACCCGCGCGGCCGCGCCGAGGTGTGGAGCGCGGTCCGCTCCCTGGTCGGCGGCGGCACGACCGTCCTGCTGACCACCCAGTACCTGGAGGAGGCCGACCAGTTGGCCGACCGCATCGCCCTGATCGACGCCGGCCGGGTCGCGCAGGAGGGCACCGCCGACGAGCTGAAGGCGCTGGTCGGGCCGGACCGGATCTTCGTCGTCCTGCGGGACGCGGCCCAGCTGGCGCGGGCGGCGGAGCTGCTGCCGGACCCCACCGTGGACCAGGACACCCTGACCCTCGGCTTCCCCGTACGGGACCGCATGGCCGGCCTGGCCCTGACCCTGCGGACGCTGGAGGAGGCGGGCATCGAGGCGGCCGACCTCTCGGTCCGGCGCCCCACGCTCGACGAGGCCTTCCTGCACCTGACCAGCCCCGCCGACGCCGCGGAGGTGGCCGCATGAGCACGACTTCGGTGTGTTCGGCGTCTTCGGTGTACCGGGCGTCCTGGGTGGTCTCGGACTCCTGGACCATGACCCGGCGCGAGCTCGCGCACTGGGCGCGCCAGCCGGTGCAGGTGGTCATCGGCCTGGTCTTCCCCGTGATGATGCTGCTGATGTTCGGCTTCCTCGTCGGTGGCGGGCGCGGCATCGACGGCGAGTACGTCGAGTTCCTCGTACCGGGGATGTTCGTGCTGACCATGGCCTTCGGCCTGGAGGCGACGATGACGGCCCTCACCCGGGACCTCGGCAAGGGGGTCATCGACCGCTTCCGCGCCATGCCGATGTCCCCCTCCGCGGTGCTCGTCGGCCGCAGCCTGGCCGACATGCTCCAGTCGGCGCTGGGACTGGCCGTCCTCGCCGGGGTGGGCCTGCTGCTCGGCTGGCGCTGGCACGGTTCTGCGGCCGCCGCGCCGGCCGCCTTCGGGCTGCTCCTGCTGCTGCGGTTCGCCATGCTGTGGATCGGCATCCACCTGGGCATGGTCGCGGGCCGGCCGGAGCTGGTGCAGGCGGTCCAGATCCTGGTGTGGCCCGTCGGGTTCCTCTCCAACGCCTTCGCCACGCCGCAGTCGATGCCCGGCTGGCTCGGTGCGGTGGTCGAATGGAACCCCATGTCGGCGACGGGCACCGCGATCCGTGAGCTGTTCGACAACCCGGCGGCGGTCTCCCCGTCGTGGGCCTCGGACCACGCCGCGCTGCTGGCCGTCGGCTGGCCGGTGCTGCTGCTGGCGGTCTTCGTCCCGCTGGCACTGGGCCGCTACCGGGGCCTGAGCAGGTAGGACGCGGAAGGACTTGCACCTCACGCCGCGTGAGGGCCCACAGTGAAGGGCGTACCCAACCAGGAGGAGGGGGAAGGACATGGGCTACTCCGTGGGCCAGGTCGCCGGATTCGCCGGAGTCACGGTGCGCACGCTGCACCACTACGACGAGATCGGTCTGCTCTCGCCGAGCGGCCGCAGCCACGCGGGTCACCGGCGGTACGACGACGCCGACCTGGACCGGCTGCAGCGGATCATGTTCTACCGGGAGCTCGGCTTCCCCCTCGACGAGGTCGCGACCCTGCTGGACGACCCGGAAACGGATCCGCGGGAGCATCTGCGCCGGCAGCATGCCCTGCTGACCGACCGGATCGACCGGCTCCAGCAGATGGCCAAGGCCGTTGAGCACGCCATGGAGGCGAAGAAGATGGGCATCAACCTCACGCCCGAGGAGAAGTTCGAGGTCTTCGGGGACTTCGACCCCGACGAGCACGCCGAGGAGGCCGAGCGCCGCTGGGGCGACACGGACGCGTACAAGGAGTCGGCGCGCCGGACCGCCTCGTACACCAAGGAGGACTGGCAGCGGATCCAGGCCCAGGAGCAGGACATCAACCGCCGGTTCGTCGCCCTGCTGGAGGCCGGCACGCCCGCGGACTCCGAGCAGGCCATGGACCTCGCGGAGGAGCACCGCGGCTGGATCAACGGCAGCTACTACTTCTGCACGTACGAGATCCACACCTGCCTCGGTGAGATGTACGTCGCGGACGAGCGGTTCACGGCGCACTACGACGGGGTCCGGACGGGCCTGGCGGTGTTCGTGCGCGACGCGATCATGGCGAATGCCGTGCGCAAGGCGTAGGCGAATCGTCACGCACGCGACCCCCTCCGGACTCTGGAACCGGGCGGGGGTCATGTGCGTTGATAATTGAGACCGCCCGCCCGCAGTACGCCCCCCTCATCCAGGAGAGTCCGGAAACCGTGTACCAGCTTGCGCTCGGCCCTGAGTGGCTGTCCCCGGACTATCTGATCTCGCACTTCGGTCTGATCGGCATCCTGGTCATCGTCTTCGCGGAATCGGGACTCTTCGCGTTCCTGCCCGGCGATTCCCTACTGTTCACGGCGGGTCTCCTGGTCGCGAACGGCGAGTACATCAAGCAGCCGCTGTGGCTGGTCTGCACCCTGATCGTGATCGCCGCGATCGTCGGTGACCAGGTCGGCTACATGATCGGCAAGTACTTCGGCCCGAAGCTCTTCAACAGGCCGCAGTCGAAGCTCTTCAAGCGGGAGAACCTCGACAAGGCGCACGAGTTCATGGACAGGCACGGCCCGAAGGCCATCGTGCTCGCCCGCTTCGTGCCGATCATCCGGACCTTCGCGCCGATGGTCGCGGGCGCCGGCTCGATGAGGTACCGCACCTTCCTCACGTACAACGTCATCGGCGGCATCGGCTGGGGCGCGGGCATCACGATCGCCGGCTACTGGCTCGGCCAGATCGAGTTCATCAAGGAGAACATCGAGCCGATCCTGATCCTGATCGTCCTGCTCTCCCTGATCCCGGTGATCTTCGAGGTCCTCAAGGCCCGCAAGGAGAACAAGGCGCAGGCCGCCGAGGCCCTCTCCGAGGGCGACGACCCGCAGGCCCCCGGTCAGCGCCGCCGCCACGCCAAGCGCTAGCCACGTTCGGCCTCGCCGGCGTTTGAGGCGCGGGGTACGGGGCGGAGCCGCGGATCCGTAAGCAGCACCGCCAGACGGCCTCAGCCACCACGTACGCCCCCGCAAGGGCTCACCCGAGCCCGGTGGGGGCGTACGTGTACCCGTACGGGCGCTAGAAGCCCCGGGTCCGCTTCGCCGCACGGCGCTTGGCGGCGCTCGCGGCGCCCGGGATGCGCATGAACAGCCGCGAGGTCTCCGCGCCCAGGTTGACGCCGATCGCGATGGCCAGGGCGATGGCCGCGGCGTTCACCAGCGAGCCCAGTCCCTCGTTCAGCCGGTCCTCGGCGATGAGCAGCAGCCCGTAGTACGTGGCGGAGCCGGGCAGCAGCGGCCCGATCGCGGCCGTGACGTACGGCAGGGCGGACGCGAAGCGGTAGCGGGAGAAGAGCTGCCCGAAGAGGCCGACGAGCCCGGCCGCGACGGCCGTGGACGGTACGGGCGGGATGCCGCCGGCGTAGTGCAGGGCCCCGAAGGTCACCCAGGCCACCCCGCCGTTCAGCGTCACGATCCACACGGTGGAACGTTCCTGCTGGAGCAGGATCGCGAAGGTGAAGACCAGCACCATCGAGGCCGCGATCTGGATCAGCGGCCGCTGGGTGATCTGCAGGACCTCCTCCGGTTTGGGGGCGGCGCCGAGCTGCAGGCCCAGGTAGAGCACGACCAGCACGCCCATGATGATGCCGATGAAGAGGTACATGACCTCCAGCAGCCGGGCGGACGCGGTGATGTAGTAACCGGTCAGCCCGTCCTGCACGGCGGCCACCAGGGCCCGTCCGGGGAGGAGGGCGAAGAGCCCGCCGGTGATCACGGCGGAGGCCTTGATGTCCTGGATCTCGGCGAGCTTGAGGGCCACCCCGAACGCGGCGGGCGGCATCGCGGCCACCACGAACTGGTAGAACTCCGGCAGCCCGCGGCCGGCGCACAGCCATGCCAGCCGGTCGCCGAGGACGGCGCCGAGGGCCGCCGCGAAGAACACGACGACCCCGCCGCCGACGAGGGTGGAGGCGGCCCCGGCGAGCAGCCCGGCGGCTGCCGTGAGCACCCAGGTGGGGTACGGGTGCCGGTTGCGGCGGATCTCCGCGAGGCGCCGGTAGGCGTCCTCCAGGGAGATGTCGAACTCGTGGTGGCTGATGTCGTCCACGAGCCGGTACACGGCCGCCAGGCGGGTGTAGTCGGTGCCCCTGCGGCGTACGGTCCGGCTCGCCGAGACCGGGTCGTCCACGAGGGAGGGCTGGTGGGTGATCGACAGCATCGTGAACGTGACGGTGGGCTCGCAGCGGTCCAGCCCGTAGGAGCGGGCCACCGCGAACATGGCGGCCTCCACGTCCTCGGAGCCCTCGCCGCCGGCGAGCAGCAGCTCCCCGATGCGCAGGGTGAGGTCGAGCACGCGTCCCACGGGGGGCCCGGCCTCGCTCGGCTTCTGCACGAGGTCGGGTACGGGGCGCACGTCGACCGGCATGCGCAGCATCGTGCGCATGCGGTCCTGCCAGGGGGACTCCTTCATCCGGGCGACGGGGAAACCCTGGCCGGGGGTGTAGGCGGGCGGGGACTGCGCGGCGCTGTAGGTGGCCGGTGGCCGGAACGCCGACCCCTCGGGCCCGGGCTGCACTGGTTCGGTGCCCGCGGGAAGGGCGAACTCCGAGGTGGGCTGGTCCTCCTCGGGAACCTCCGGCTGCATCCCGGGCGGCGGCGTGAACGCGCTCCGGGCCTCGTCGGACTGGGGCTTGCGGTCCTCCACCCCATCGGATTCCGCCACGCGCCCTCCAGTCCGTGATCACCTGCCGTATCAGTATGCGGAACCGTTTCCTCCCCGGCCATGGCGGGCTGGAAGAACCAGCCCCGCCAGGGGGCACTCCCCCAGCCTTCGGCCGGGGGGACCCCCACCCAGCGGTAGCTGGGGGAGTTTGAGGCGTGGGGGTCCCCCCGGACGGAGTCTGGGGGAGGGTGTGGGGCGGAGCCCCACGTGCTCAGGCGCAGCCGGCCCGGAACGCGACAGCGGGCGGCACCCCCGAGGGGGTACCGCCCGCTGTGTCAGCAGCTACCGAGCGGAGCTCAGTGGTGGCCGCCGGAAGCCTCGAGGCGCTTGTACGAGGCCTCGATCTCGGCCTCGGCCTCGGTGCGGCCCACCCAGTTCGCGCCCTCGACCGACTTGCCCGGCTCCAGGTCCTTGTAGACCTCGAAGAAGTGCTGGATCTCCAGGCGGTCGAACTCGGACACGTGGTGGATGTCGCGCAGGTGCTCGACACGCGGGTCGGAGGCCGGCACGCACAGCAGCTTGTCGTCGCCGCCCGCCTCGTCCGTCATGCGGAACATGCCGATGGCGCGGCACTTGATCAGGCAGCCCGGGAACGTCGGCTCGTCAAGGATGACCAGCGCGTCCAGCGGGTCGCCGTCCTCGCCGAGGGTGTTCTCGACGAAGCCGTAGTCGGCCGGGTAGCTGGTCGAGGTGAAGAGGCGACGGTCCAGACGGATCCGGCCGGTCTCGTGGTCCACCTCGTACTTGTTCCGCGAACCCTTGGGGATCTCGATGGTGACGTCGAACTCCACGTCCTGCTCCTCCATGATCAGCTTCAGCGGTCTGAAGCCTGAATTGCTCGAGTGATAGCGCGTCCGGCCCAGCCGCCCCCAGCTGACGCTGGGTGGGGGTCCCCCCGGCCGAAGGCTGGGGGAGTGCCCCCAGCCGGTGGGGTGCCATGCTCGCGGCAAGACGCAGTGGTTAAGTGTCCCTCACGCATATGTGTGATCGCGAAAGGGGCTGGTCCGAGGTGCCATTGGTCAGAACGTGGCAGCTCATCGCGGGGTCCGCCGTAGCCGGCCTCGCGTTGTCGGCCGCCGTGGTGGCCTCCGCCGGTCCCTGGGACTCCGGCCAGCGTAAGGCCGAGCGGGACAGAGCCGCCTCCTGGAGCCGTACGGGTGGCGCAGATCACGGTGCCGGACCCGGATCCGGGGCCCTTCCGCAGGCCGCGCCCAGCGCGCCCGGGGTGCTCGCGGGAGTCGGGGTCGGGTCCGCGCCCGCGCAGCAGGCCGCCCCCGCGGGGCTCGCCGCCGCGCTGAAGCCGCTGCTCGCCGACCCTGCCCTCGGCACCGTCCGCACCGCCTCCGTCGTGGACACAGCCACCGGGCAGGTGCTCTACGAGTCCGGGGCGCGGGAGCCGATGACCCCGGCCTCCACCATCAAGATCGCCACCGCCTTCGCGGCCCTGGCCGCCCTCGGGCCCGAGCACCAGATCCGGACCACCGTGACGACCGGCGCCGCCCCCGGCCAGATCGTCCTCGTCGGCGGCGGCGACCCTTCCCTCACCGCCAAGGACAAGAGCCCCGCCGGATCCGGCGGCAACCTCGTCGCCCTCGCCCGGGACACCGCGCAGGCCCTCAAGGCCGCCGGCACGGACACCGTGACCCTGGGCTACGACGACAGCCTCTACACCGGCCCCGCCCGCCACCCGATCGGCGAGAACCCCAACCTCGCCCTCGTGACCTCCCTCGCCGCCGACGAGGGCCGCCTCGACGACTCCACCTCCGGCCCCGTGAAACGCGCCGAGGACCCCGCCAAGGAGACGGCCCGCGCCTTCTCCGCCCTGCTGGCGGAAGGCGGCATCAAGGTCACCGGCGCCCCCGCCAGGGCCAAGGCCCCGGCCGGCGTCCAGCCGCTCGCCGTCACCCTCTCCGCCCCCGTCTCCGGACTCGTCGAGCGGCTGCTGACCAACAGCGACAACGACATCGCCGAGGCCCTCGCCCGCCAGACCGCCCTCGCCTCCGGACAGCCCGCGAGCTTCGAGGGCGCCGAGAAGGCCGTCGCCGCCAGACTCGCCGCCCTCGGGGTGGACGTCGGCGGCTCCCGCTTCGCCGACGGCAGCGGCCTCAACCGAGCCGACAAGGTCAGCGCGGGCCTGCTGACCGCGCTCCTCGCGAAGGCCGCCGACCCTCAGCACCCGGAACTTCGGCCTGTCCTCACGGGCCTGCCCGTCGCCGGATTCACCGGCACCCTGCGCACCCGCAACTCCGGCAGCTCACCGGCGGCCGGCCTGCTCCGCGCCAAGACGGGCACCCTGAGCGGCGTGAACTCCCTCTCCGGCACCGTCGTCGACCGCTCCGGCCGGCTCCTCGCCTTCGCGTTCCTGACCGCGAACACCCCCGGCCCGGAGGGCGCGGAGAAGGCCCTCGACAAACTCGCCGCCGCGGTCGCGGCCGCACCGTAGGGGTCCGCCGAAGGGCCGGCCCACGTACCGTTGACGCATGACGAGCATCAGTGGTGCCGAGATGGTCGACTGGAACCTCGCGGTGGCGACCGCGACCCGACTGGTGCGACCCGGCCCGGAGGTCAGCCGGGACGAGGCACGAGCGGTGGTCGCGGAGCTGCGCGCGCACGCCAGGACCTCGGAACGGCACGTACGCGAGTTCACCCGGATGATCCCCGAAGGCGCGGCCTTCCCCGACACCCCCGTCCTCGTCGTCGACCGGGCCGGCTGGGTCAGGGCCAACGTGGCCGGCTTCCGCGAGCTGCTCCAGCCGCTCCTCGGCAAGATGCAGGACCGCCGCGCGGGCACCCCCGGCGCAGCCGTGCTCGGAGCCGTCGGCGGCAAGGTCACCGGCGTCGAACTGGGCATGCTGCTCAGCTTCCTGGCCTCCCGCGTCCTCGGCCAGTACGAGACCTTCGCGCCGGTCTCCCGCGACCTGCCCGGCTCCGCGGGCGGCGGCCGACTGCTGCTCGTCGCCCCCAACATCGTCCACGTGGAGCGCGAGCTGGAGGTCGACCCGCACGACTTCCGGCTGTGGGTCTGCCTCCACGAGGAGACCCACCGCACCCAGTTCACCGCCGTCCCCTGGCTGCGCGACCACCTGGAGGGCGAGATCCAGTCGTTCCTCGGCGCCACCGAGGTGGACCCGGTGACCGTCCTGGAACGCATCCGCGAGGCCGCCCAGTCCTTCGCCGGCGCCCGCCCCGACGCCGAGCGCGGCGACGAGGGCCGCTCGTTCGTCGAACTCGTACAGACCCCCGAGCAGCGCGAGGTCCTCGGCCGGCTCACCGCCGTCATGTCCCTGCTGGAGGGCCACGCCGACTACGTGATGGACGGGGTCGGCCCCCAGGTGGTGCCCTCGGTCGCCGAGATCCGCGAGAAGTTCCAGCAGCGCCGGGCGAGCGGGGCGGGCCGGCTCGACTCCGCCCTGCGCAAGCTGCTCGGCCTCGACGCGAAACTGCGCCAGTACCGCGACGGGGAGCGCTTCGTGCGCGCCGTCGTCGGCCAGGTCGGCATGGACGGCTTCAACCGCGTCTGGACCTCCCCGAACACACTCCCGACCAAGGCCGAGATCGCCCAGCCCGCCGACTGGGTGGCCCGTGTGCACCGCAAGGGGAGTGAAGAAGGCTGACTCAGGGGGCGTAAACATGTCTCACTGGGGGAAGCAGCGTCACCCGTCCGAGGGACCGTGAGCGCATGAAGGGCGTGCGATGCTCGGGGAACGGCTCGGTTCTGTCACCATCAACGCACTCTGAGTGACATCTCGATCCCGGCCATCACGCCTCGAGGCATCCGAACTCCGAACTCCATCGAAGGGCACCGGACATGGGTCCCCATCCTGCGGTCGCGGCGATACGCCTGGCGGTCCGCCGCGTACTCCACGACGTCCTCACCGACCTCACAGACCCTCGCACCACCCGGGGGCACCTCCCGGCGCCAGCCGGGGGAGGCACCCCGCCACTCGTCCTCGTCGCCTGCTCCGGCGGCGCCGACTCGATGGCACTCGCCTCGGCACTCGCCTTCGAGGCCCCCAAGCTCGGCATCCGGGCCGGCGGCATCACCGTCGACCACGGGCTCCAGCCCGGCTCGGACCAGCGCGCCGCCGAGGTCGTCACCCGCATGACCGCACTCCGCCTCGACCCGGTGGAGTCCGTCGCCGTGCGCGTCGGCCGCGACGGCGGACCCGAGGCCGCCGCCCGCGACGCCCGCTACGCCGCCCTCGACGAGGCCGCCGACCGGCTGGGCGCCGCCGCCGTGCTGCTCGGCCACACCCGGGACGATCAAGCCGAAACCGTCCTGCTCGGCCTCGCGCGCGGCTCCGGCATCCGCTCCCTGTCCGGCATGGCGGAGGTCTCCGGAGGCCCCGGCCGCAGCCACCGCTACCGCCGCCCCTTCCTCCAGGTCGACCGGCAGACCGCCCGCAAGGCCTGCATGGTCCAGTCCCTGGCCGTCTGGGACGACCCGCACAACCTCGACCCCGCCTACACCCGCTCCCGGCTGCGCCACGAGGGCCTGCCCGCGCTGGAGAAGGCCCTGGGCAAGGGCGTGGTCGAGGCACTGGCCCGCACCGCCCAGCTCTCCCGCGACGACGCCGACGCCCTGGACGCCTGGGCCGCCGACGCGGAGACCGGCGTACGGGACGAGGACGGCCGACTGGAGTGCGCCAAGCTGTACGCCCTGCCCCCGGCCGTCCGCCGCCGTGTGCTGCGCAGGGCGGTCGTCGCCGCCGGTTCCCCCGCAGGCTCCCTCTTCGCCCGCCACATCGAGGAAGTCGACCGGCTCATCACCGGATGGCGCGGTCAGGGCGCCATCAACCTGCCCGGCCGGGTCGAGGCCCAGCGGCAGGGTGGCAGACTGGTCATCCGGCAGGGCTGATTGGTGCTGAAACACGGCTGAGTCCTCCGGGGGCACCTCCCCGGAGCCCCGGCCGACAACGAAAGTGATGCGGGTGGACGAGAAGGACATGGGCAACGACCTCCAGTCGGTGCTCATCACCAAGGAAGAGATCGACGCGAAGCTCGCCGAGCTGGCAGCGAAGATCGACGCGGAGTACGCGGGCAAGGACCTGCTCATCGTCGGTGTGCTCAAGGGCGCCGTGATGGTGATGGCGGACCTGGCGCGCGCCTTGTCCACCCCGCTCACCATGGACTGGATGGCGGTGTCCTCGTACGGCGCCGGAACCCAGTCCTCGGGCGTCGTGCGGATCCTCAAGGACCTGGACACCGACATCAAGGACAAGCACGTCCTGATCGTCGAGGACATCATCGACTCCGGTCTGACGCTGTCCTGGCTGCTGTCGAACCTGGGCTCCCGCCAGCCGGCCTCCCTCAAGGTCGTCACGCTGCTGCGCAAGCCCGAGGCCGCGAAGGTCGCGATCGACGTGCAGTGGGTCGGCTTCGACATCCCGAACGAGTTCGTCGTGGGCTACGGCCTCGACTACGCGGAGAAGTACCGCAACCTGCCGTTCGTCGGCACGCTCGCCCCGCACGTCTACGGCGGCTGACCGCCGCAGCCCGCGAAGTTCGAAGCCCCCGGGGACCAGACGGGAACCTGGGGGCGATTCCCGCCGTTGGAGCAGGGAAAGCGGGTCTGTCAGCCGTACCACGAGGCCGCGGGTGACAATACAGAGGTACATTCCGAAGAACAGTCTTTACTCACAGCAGCATTTACCTACGGGCAGGAGGGACGGGGTGCTCTGCGCCCCGTATGGATGGACGTGAAGCGATACTTCCGTGGGCCGGTCATGTGGATCGTGCTGGCCGTCCTCGCCGTGGTCGTGTTGATGAATGTCGTCGGCTCCGGCGGCGGCTTCAAGTCGGTGGACACCAGCGAGGTCATCAAGGCGATCAACACTGGCCAGGTGGAGACAGCCAAGCTGACCACCGGCGACAGCCAGATGATCAAGATCGAGCTGAGCGAAGGCCAGAAGCTCGGCAAGCACGACGGCACCAAGTTCCAGGCCAACTACATCGGGGATCAGGGCGTCCAGCTCGCCCAGAACCTCCAGACCAAGTACGAAGCCGGTCAGATCCCCAAGGGTTACTCCGTGACCCCGGACAAGACCAGCCCGTTCCTGAGCGTGCTGCTCTCGCTGCTGCCGTTCGTCCTCATCGTCGTCGTCTTCCTGTTCCTGATGAACCAGATGCAGGGCGGCGGCTCCCGGGTCATGAACTTCGGGAAGTCCAAGGCCAAGCTCATCACCAAGGACACCCCGAAGACGACGTTCGCCGATGTCGCGGGCGCGGACGAGGCCGTCGAGGAACTCCACGAGATCAAGGAGTTCCTCCAGGAGCCGGCGAAGTTCCAGGCCGTCGGCGCCAAGATCCCCAAGGGCGTGCTGCTCTACGGCCCGCCCGGCACCGGAAAGACCCTGCTCGCGCGCGCCGTCGCGGGCGAGGCCGGTGTCCCCTTCTACTCGATCTCCGGTTCCGACTTCGTCGAGATGTTCGTCGGTGTCGGTGCCTCGCGTGTCCGTGACCTGTTCGAGCAGGCCAAGGCCAACGCCCCGGCGATCGTCTTCGTCGACGAGATCGACGCCGTCGGCCGGCACCGCGGTGCGGGTCTCGGCGGCGGTCACGACGAGCGCGAGCAGACCCTCAACCAGCTGCTCGTCGAGATGGACGGCTTCGACGTGAAGGGCGGCGTCATCCTGATCGCCGCCACGAACCGTCCGGACATCCTCGACCCGGCGCTGCTGCGCCCGGGCCGCTTCGACCGGCAGATCGCGGTCGACCGTCCGGACATGCAGGGCCGTCTGGAGATCCTCAAGGTCCACCAGAAGGGCAAGCCGGTCGCTCCGGACGTCGACCTGGGCGCGGTTGCCCGTCGTACGCCCGGCTTCACCGGTGCCGATCTCTCCAACGTCCTGAACGAGGCCGCGCTGCTCACGGCCCGCTCGGACAAGAAGCTGGTCGACAACCACGCCCTGGACGAGGCGATCGACCGCGTCGTGGCGGGTCCGCAGAAGCGGACCCGGATCATGTCGGACCGGGAAAAGAAGATCACCGCGTACCACGAGGGCGGACACGCCCTGGTCGCGGCGGCCTCCCCGAACTCCGACCCGGTCCACAAGATCACGATCCTGTCCCGCGGCCGGGCCCTGGGTTACACCATGGTCCTGCCCGACGAGGACAAGTACTCGACCACGCGCAACGAAATGCTCGACCAGCTGGCTTACATGCTGGGCGGGCGCGCGGCCGAGGAGCTGGTCTTCCACGACCCGACGACGGGCGCGGCGAACGACATCGAGAAGGCCACCGCCACGGCGCGGGCCATGGTCACGCAGTACGGCATGACCGAGCGTCTCGGTGCGATCAAGTTCGGCGGCGACAACACCGAGCCGTTCCTGGGCCGCGAGATGGCGCACCCGCGGGACTACTCGGAAGAGGTCGCGGCGCTGGTCGACGAAGAGGTCAAGAAGCTCATCGAGACCGCGCACAACGAGGCCTGGGAGATCCTCGTCGAGAACCGCGACGTTCTCGACAACCTGGTCCTCGCGCTGCTGGAGAAGGAAACGCTGAACAAGGAGCAGATCGCCGAGATCTTCTCGACGATCGTGAAGCGTCCGGCCCGCCCTGCGTGGACCGGCTCCTCCCGCCGCACCCCCTCCACCCGTCCGCCGGTGCTCTCTCCCAAGGAGCTCCAGCTGACGAACTCGGCGAACGGCACCTCGGCGGCCACGGCCGTCGCGCCGGTCTCCACGGAGAAGGGCATCGAGGTGGTCCCGGAGGACCGCCCCGAGGCCTGATCCACCCGGAATGGAAGCCGCGCCCCCCAGGTTCTAGCCTGGGGGGCGCGGCACTTTTATATGGCCGCGAGCGCTGTGCACACAGGAACGAGGATGAGATGACCGACCCAGTGACCCTGACCGGTGGAGAGGGCACGATCGGCGAGTTCGACGAGAAGCGCGCCGAGGCGGCCGTCCGAGAGCTCCTGATCGCGGTCGGCGAGGACCCGGACCGCGAGGGCCTCCTGGAGACGCCGGCGCGCGTGGCGCGGGCGTACAAGGAGATATTCGCCGGGCTGTACCAGACGCCCGAAGAGGTCCTGACGACGACGTTCGACCTCGGGCACGACGAGATGGTCCTGGTCAAGGACATCGAGGTCATGTCGAACTGCGAACATCATCTGGTGCCGTTCCACGGCGTGGCCCACGTCGGCTACATCCCGTCCACCGACGGCAAGATCACCGGCCTGTCGAAGCTGGCCCGCCTCGTGGACGTGTTCGCCCGCCGTCCCCAGGTACAGGAGCGGCTGACCACGCAGATAGCGGACTCCCTGATGGAGATTCTGGAGCCGCGCGGCTGCATCGTGGTCATCGAGTGCGAGCACATGTGCATGACGATGCGCGGCGTGCGCAAGCCGGGCGCGAAGACCATCACCTCGGCCGTCCGCGGCCAGCTCCGCGACCCCGCAACCCGCAACGAGGCGATGAGCCTCATCATGGCCCGTTAGTGGCAGATGATGCGGAACAGGTCTGGGAGCCGCTCAGCGAGGACGTCAGGCGCACCTTGGAGCTGATCCTCAGCGAGGACACCCCCGTGGTGCGGGCCTACCGGGCCCAGATCCCGCACACCATGATGACCGGCAGCTGCACCTGCGGGTGTCCCAGTACGTACCTACGGGTGGACCAGGATGCGGTCCCGGCGGCTTCGCCGGGGCAGGGACCCATTGTGGCCGCCGAGTCGCTGTGGAGCGCCGAGGGCGACTGGGTCGGCGAAGCCCTCGTCTTCGCGAACGGCTACCTGCACGACCTGGAGGTCTGCCACATGCCGGACCTGGGGCCGCTCGACCTGCCCCTGTGGCAGCGGATCGCCGACGTCTGACTCCCGGGTGGCCTACGCCCGGGCCGTGCCCTCCGGGGTGGTGTCCTCGTCCTCCGGGAGCTTCAGGACGTGCTCCAGGAAGAGGGCGGCCGCGATGACCGCCGCGCCCGCCAGGACCGAGAAGCCGGCGTACCAGGCCTGGTCGCGGCGGGCGGGGACGTCGAGGGCGTCGGTGAGCAGGAAGACGCCCACGCCGCCGTACATGCCCGCCACCAGGGCCGCAACGAGGGCGCTGGCCTGGCCGAAGACCACGGCGCGGGCCGCCATCAGCGGCTCCACGCCCTTGGCGCCCGGGCGCCGCTCGCGCTGGGCCTTCAGCCGGGCGCGCATGGACAGGGCCGTCGCGAGGAGGACCACCGCGATCACGGCCAGCACGATCGGGGCGGCCAGCGGGACGCCCGGCAGGCTGCCGTACGCGTTCCACAGCCGGGCGCCCGCCCACGACAGGACCCCGGCGACGGCGAAGATGCCCGCCAGGACCGCCGGCCTCAGTTGCTTCACTTGCCCGTTCCCCACTCTCGGCGACTCGCAGTCAACAGGCTCACATAGTTCCGTACGCATCCAAAGTGGTCGTGTGTGTTCAGCCCATGGTGTTCGTGTTGTGGCTGTCGAAGATGGGTTCGCGATTCGAGCGGGTGACCTTTCGCGATGAGAGTCGTTGATCGGATGAGAGCACATGGGCGGCAGGGGAGGGTGGGCGTGGGTCGGAAGGTGCCGCTCGCCGCGGGCGAGACCTCCCGCACGGCTTGCGCCCGTGGGCTCCTACGCACGGGCGTGGACGAGAAGACCGGTGAACTCCTGCTCACCGCCACGCTGGCGGAGCGGGTCGGCAGGTGCGTTGATCTGGTGTCCGGCATGGCCGACTCGCTCCTGGCTGCCCACTGGAATGCAATCGACGTGGACGTACTCGCCTCCGGTGAGGACGCCATGGGCCGCAAACTGCCATCGAACGCGTGGATGGCCCTGCGCAGGCTCGGCTGGACCGTCGGCCCGGCCGAGGGGATCCGCGTCAACGACCGGATCGTTCGCACGGCCCAGGAGACGGCCGGTCGCACTGCGCGCTCGGCGAAGTGGCGCGCAGACCTCACCGCCGCCGTAGTTGCGACCTGGCCAGCCGATCCGTCCAAGCGCACAACGGCGGAGTGGGAAGCCGTACGGGCTGCCGCACCCGGCGGAGAGTATCTGCCGTCCAGCGTCATCAAGGGGCGTACTCGGCAGGTCGCCGTGTTCGTCCGCGAGCACGGGCGGCTGCCGGTCGATGTGTTCGAGGCGGAAGCCGCACCCCGGCCGGCGCGCATGCTGCTGCTATCGGCGTGTGACGGGCAGCAGGCCACCATCGAACGGCACGATGACGATCCGGGCCGGATTTTGCTGCGGCTGCAACTGCCGACCCAGTCCGATCCGCGGTCGTACAAGGACTGGACATGGGTGTCCTGCCCGATCTCGCTTCCGCCGACGATTCCGGCCTCGGCCGTTCTGCACTTGCCCAACTTGCGGATCCGTCGAGGTCGCGTGCGAGCGGATCTCGCCTACACCCACGCCGTTCCCAAGACCGCCCGCACTGGGCATACCGTCGCGCTCGGTGTGGACTGGGGCCTGACCACCCTGCTCAGTGCCGGGGCTGCCCGTCTCCACGAGGACGGCACCATCACCGCCCTCGGCGCGCGTGGAATGTTCCGTGCTGCCGGTGTCCTCGCCAAACAGCACCGCCTCCGCCGCCTTGGCGAGCGTCTGGACGCGAAAGCCGACCGCTACGAGAGGCTCACCGGCGAGGCCGAGCAGCACCCGCTGAACAGGAAGCAGGCAGTCCTGGCCGATGAGATCCAGGCCGTGTCCGACCGAAGGTCGAACCTCAACGATGCACTCGCGTGGGCGGGCGCACGGTGGGCAGTGGATCAGGCCGTCACCGCTGGGGCGAGTGTCATCTACCTCGAAGACCTGCGGTCGATGGAAGCACGCGGTATGGGCCGCACCATGAACACCCGCCTGTCCCAAGTGGTACGCGGGCAGATCACCGACCGGGTACGGCACCTCGCCGCCGAAGCGGGCATCGCGGTGGTCACCGTCCCGGCCCGCAACACCTCCAAACACTGCCCTCAGTGCCTCACACCACTCAGGCACCGCAAGGCCCCCGACCGGCCCACCGTCCCGGGCTGGAAGTGGGCCCTGTGGCCCAGGCTGCAGGTGGCAAGGCGACCGCGATACCGGGGCGTGGAAACGCATCGCCGCACGCGGCCTCACCCACCAGGGCAAGACCGTGACGACCCGCGGCAACGGCACCATGGTGATTCGCTCCGTGATCGATGTGCTCGAAGCCGGGGCAGTCATCTCACCGACTGCCGACAAGATCAGCCGGAAGGACCGGTCCAAGACCGGACCCACCCGGCCACACACCTCACGCCCCGCGCCCAGGCGACGCAGGGCACCCTCCCCCACCAGACCCCACGGTCGGGCGGGCAAGCGTCCGGAGGGACACGCTCACACGGACCGGAAGCGGCTGCCCCGCGCAGCCAACCGGCACCAGGACGTGACGACGATCGGCCCACCCACCATCGGTCACCGACCACGAGGAACAGCACTGGGCGCAGGCTTCCACCTGCACGCCCACGCCACCCCTCCACAGTGGGGAATTCTCCCGCCGGACAATAGTCCTGGCCGGGGATCACTCAGCTGATCAGAGACGCTACTTAACGACTACTACTCAGGCAGGCGGAGTTCCAGGTCGGGGCGCGGGGTGACTCCAGTGAGGCCGATTTCGGCCAGCAGGGTCGCGACCGGGCCGTGGCCCGGGATCTGGGCCTCCGGGTCGATGTCGTGCCAGGGGGCCAGCACGAAGGCGCGCTGGTGGGCGCGCGGGTGCGGGAGGGTGAGGACCGGGTCGTCGGAGACGACCTCGGCGTACGACACGATGTCGACGTCGATCGTGCGCGGGCCCCAGCGCTCCTCGCGGACGCGGTCGAAGGCCTCTTCGATGGCGTGGCCGCGCTCCAGGAGCGAGGACGGGGGCAGGGTGGTGCGGATCCGGACCACCGCGTTGAGGTACGAGGGCTGGGAGCCGGGGTCGACGCCCCACGGCTCGGTCTCGTAGACGGGGGAGACGGCCTTGACCCGCAGGCCCGGGGTGTCGCCGAGGGCGTCGATGGCGCCCTGCAGGGTCTCCAGCCGGTTGCCGAGGTTCGCGCCGAGCGCGACCACGGCCCATTTGGGGTTGGACAGGGTGACGTCCGCCGCGTCCACGGCCTCGGTGACGGAGGCAGGTACGGGCTGGACGGTGGGGTCGCTCTGGGCGCTCAGTCCGTGGTTCATGCGCGGCTCCGGGTGATCGTGATGGTCACGTCGTCGAAGGGGACGGTGATGGGCGCGTCCGGCTTGTGGACGACGACTTCCACCTGTGCCACCGCTTCGTGCTTGAGGCACTGCTGGGCGATCCGCTCGGCGAGGGTCTCGATCAGGTCGACGGGCTCTCCCTGGACCACGTCGACGACCTCCTCGGCGACGACCCCGTAGTGCACGGTCTTCGCCAGGTCGTCTCCGGCCGCCGCGGGTCGGGTGTCGAGGTGCAGCACGAGGTCGACGATGAAGGTCTGGCCTTCCTCGCGTTCCCTGGGGAAGACGCCGTGGTGCCCGCGAGCCTTGAGGCCGCGCAGTGCGACACGATCCACGCGAATCACTCCTGCTTTCGTAGGTACTTCCGGTCCGGGACTCCCCGAAACCATGGGCCTACGCCGAGTGCGGTCGGCGTCGTCCATCTTCGAATTTACCTGCGAAATACCGGGGATCCCGCCCGAGGGGTCAGCAGGTGTCCTCTTCGTCCTCTTCGTCGGACTCCGTGAGGACCGGAGAACCGTGGTGGGACCACAGCCGCCACCCCTCCGGTGTGCGTCGGAACACATTCGTGGCGACGACCAGCTGGCCGACCAGCGGGCCGAGCTCCCCGCCGTCCTCGGCGGGCCCGCCGCTGAGGATGTTCTCCGTACAGGTCACCAGGGCGGTGTCGGCTATGACGGCCACCTTGGTGTCGGTGAGGAAGAACTGGATGTAGTCCGTGTGGGACATGATCAGCGCGTACGAGCGCAGGACCTCGCCGCGGCCCGAGAGAACCGGCCAGCCCGGGTGCACGCAGGAGATCTCGTCCTCCAGCCAGAGCGCCGACAGTGCGTCGAAGTCCCCCCGCTCCATGGCCTCGTAGAAGGCCGTGTTGACCTCTTCGACCGCTTCGATGTCGGTTCTGCTCACTGGGCTCCTTCTGGGTCTATGCGGCTCACAGGGCCCCTTCCACTGCGCGGGCCACCCGAACCGCGTCAGCGGTCGCCCGTACCTCGTGGACCCGTACGGCCCAAGCGCCCTGGTGGGCGGCGATGGCGGAGACGGCGGCCGTGGCCGCGTCCCGCTCGCGGGCCGGCGGCGGGGCGGCGCCGTCGCCGCCGGCCAGGACCCGGCCGAGGAAACGCTTCCGCGAGGCGGCGACCAGCAGCGGGAAGCCGAGCGCGCGCAGCTCGGGCAGGTGCGCCACCAGGGCCAGGTCGTGGTCGGCGTTCTTCGCGAAGCCGAGCCCGGGGTCGACGACGAGCCGCTCGGGGGCGATCCCGCCGGAGACGACCGCGTCGATGCGGGCGCGGAGCTCGGCGGTGACCTCGCCGACGACGTCCGCGTAGACGGCGAGGCTGTTCATGTCGGCGCTGAAGCCGCGCCAGTGCATGACCACGAAGGGCACCTCGGCGGCGGCGACGGCCGGGATCATCCCGGGGTCGGCGAGTCCGCCGCTGACGTCGTTGACCAGGGTCGCGCCGGCCGCGACGGCCTGGGCGGCGACGGCCGCGCGCATGGTGTCGACGGAGACGGCGATGCCCTCGGAGGCGAGCCCGCGCACGACGGGGACGACCCGGCGCAGCTCCTCCTCCTCGTCGACCCGGGAGGCGCCGGGGCGGGTGGACTCGCCACCGACGTCGATGAGGTCGGCGCCCTGGGCGGCGAGGTCGAGGCCGCGCTTGACGGCGGCGGTGGTGTCGAACCAGCGGCCGCCGTCGGAGAAGGAATCGGGGGTGACGTTGACGACGCCCATGACCGCGCAGCGGTCCCAATCGGGCAGGCCTGCGACCCGGCCCCGGCCGGAGGTTCCGCGCGTGGTGTTCATGGCTTCCAGGGTAGAGCCCGTGTCCTGGCCGGACGGTGTTCGGGGATGCGGGGCCCGGCCGGGGGCGGGGTCGGGGTCGCGCGGTGCGGGTGCCCCGCCGGGGCTCCGCCCCGGACCCTCCCCCAGACTTCGTCCGGGGGGACCCCCACTCCTCAAACGCCGGAGGGGCTGGACTTTGCCCGCGCCGTGGTCGCCCCGCACGCCCGGCGGAGGGCTACGCGGCCTGGACCTCGCGGTCGGCCTGGCGGACCGAAGGCATCTCGTTGTGCGTGCACGTGCGGACCGGCTTGGGGCGGCGGCGGCTCGCGAAGAGGCGGGGCAGGGCCAGCGTCACGAAGCCCTCCGCCTGCATCGCGGCGAAGCCGATGCGGGGCAGGTCACGGGTGGTGCGGAAGACCACGAAGCGGGGCTCCCAGCGGGGCCGGAACTTCGCGTTGAACTTGTACAGGGACTCGATCTGGAACCAGCGGGAGAGGAACACCAGCAGGCTGCGCCACATCCGCAGCACCGGTCCGGCGCCGATCTTCTCGCCGCGGGCCAGCGCCGAGCGGAACATCGCGAAGTTGAGGGAGACCTTCTCGATGCCGAGGGCCGGGGAGGCCTCCAGGGAGGCCACGATCAGCAGCTCGTTCATGCCGGGGTCGGCGGAGCGGTCGCGGCGCATCAGCTCCAGCGACATGCCGTCCTTGCCCCACGGGACGAAGTGCTGGATCGCCTTGAGGTCGCCGAAGGGGCTGGTGTCGCCCTCCTCCACCCGGTGGGCGGTGGCGATGAAGCAGTCGCCGTCGCCCGGGTCGCCGACCCGGCCCAGCGCCATGGAGAAGCCGCGCTCGGTGTCGGTGCCGCGCCAGGCCTCGGAGGCGCCGCGCACCTGCGCCAGCTCCTCCTCGGTCAGCTCGCTGACCCGGCGGACCTTGGTGGTGTAGCCGTTGCGTTCGATGCGCTTCACCATTTGGCGGACGTTGCGCATGGCTCGGCCCGAGAGGGAGAAGTCTTTGACATCGACAATCGCCTCGTCACCCAGCTCCAGGGCGTCGAGACCGGTCTCGCGGGTCCAGACCTCGCCGCCGGTCTCGCTGCAGCCCATGACGGCCGGGGTCCAGGAGTGGGCCTTGGCCTCCTCCATGAACCGCTCGATGGCGCCGGGCCAGGCCTCGACGTCGCCGATGGGGTCGCCGGAGGCGAGCATCACGCCGGAGACGACGCGGTAGGTGACGGCGGCCTTGCCGCTGGGGGAGAAGACGACGGCCTTGTCGCGGCGGAGCGCGAAGTGCCCGAGGGAGTCGCGGCCGCCGTGCCGGGCGAGGAGCTCGCGCAGCTGGGCCTCGTCGTCCGAGGTGAGCCGGGCGGCCGGGTGCTCGGGGCGGAAGGCCAGGTAGATGGTGGTCAGCGCGGTCAGCATGCCGAGGGCGCCGAGGGAGTAGCCGACGGTCCAGGACACCCGTCCGGCGTAGCCGACGGGGCCCTCGAAGCCGAAGAGTCCGTAGATCACGTGGGTGACCTGCTCGGACAGACTCGGGTTGCCGAACACCTTGTTCGGGTGGACGTTGACGATGAGCAGGCCGAGGCCGATGGAACCGGCGCTCATCAGTACGAAGTTCGCGAGCGCCTTCCAGCGGCTGCGCGGGTCGGGCAGCGCCTTGAACTCGTTCTGGTGGCGCAGCAGCAGCGCGAGGAGCACCGCTGCGATGATCACGCCGATGACGGAGGAGCGGTACATGAACTGCGCCGCCGCGCCCGCGGGGAGCAGGACGACGGCGGCCCGCCAGGCGCGCCGCTTGTGCCGCTTGAGGCCGTGCGCGAGCAGCAGGAGCAGTACGCCCGCGCTGATGGACAGGGCCGCGGCGAAGGGACCGAAGGAGCCGGGCAGCACCTCGGTGATCGCGTGGATCCTGCTGTGCCGGAAGCGCGGAAACACACCCGCCGCGATGTCCAGCAGGCCGACGATCGTGACGGCCGTACCTACGAGACCGGGAACGGTCTCCGGTCGGGGACCCCGGAGGATTCGGCCCATCAGGGTCGGAACCTGTCCGGACTTATCGCCATCTATCCTGCTAGACATCGCTTCCCGTTGCTCCGCGAGAGATCATGTGGCCGAAGGCCGCGACAGCCTCCGGTGTGTGGTGCGTCCATTAGGACGACGTCGAGGAGGAGCGGGTTCACTCTTCCGCCGGAAATTTCCGGTCCTGCCATCAGAAAGTCGACTGACTGCTCATGGGTCTCACCAGTAACACGGTTCTTGTGCTGGCCGTCCTCGCCGGTGTGCTGCTCTTCGCGGCCACGGTCTGGTTCTGGCCGAAGCTCTCGGGCCGCGGCGGGCGCTCCGTCGCCGGCCGGATCGGGCTGTTGCTGGCGACCCAGCTGGCGCTGTTCTCGGCTGTGGGGCTCGCGGCCAACAAGTCCTTCCTCTTCTACGGTTCCTGGGCCGACCTCTTCGGTCAGGAGACGTCCGTGGGCAAGGTCGTCGACCACTCGATGAGCAGCAAGGACATCAAGGTCGTCGACAAGCAGGCGCTGGACGTGCCCGGGGGTACCAAGCCCCAGGTCGGCGGACAGATCCTGAAGGTTGCCATCACCGGGCAGAAGTCGAAGATAACGAGCCCCGGCTACGTGTGGCTCCCGCCGGAGTACTTCCAGCCGCAGTACAAGGACGAGAACTTCCCCGCGTCGATCGTCCTGACGGGCTACCCGGGCACCGCCGAGAACCTGATCAAAGGGCTCGACTACCCGATGAAGGCCTTCAGCCTGTCCAAGGCGGGCAAGATGAAGCCGATGATCCTGGTCATGCTGCGCCCGACCGTCGCGCCGCCGCGCGACACCGAGTGCGTGGACATACCCGATGGCCCGCAGACGGAGACCTTCTTCGCCGTGGACCTGCCGCAGGCCATCCAGGACACCTTCCGGGTGGGCAAGGAGTCCAGGAACATGGGCTTCATCGGCAACTCCACCGGCGGTTACTGCGCGCTGAAGATCGCCGCGCACTACCCGGAGACCTTCGGCGCGGCCGCCGGGCTGTCCGCGTACTACGACGCCCCGGACGACCCGACGACCGGTGACCTCTTCCACGGGGACGCCAAGCTGAAGCAGCGGGCGAACGTCCTCACCAGCATCGAGAACAAGAAGCCGAGCGGTACGTCCTTCCTCGTCACCAGCAGCGAGCAGGGCGAGCCGAACCTCGCGGACACGAAGAAGTTCATCAAGAAGGTGAAGAGCCCGGACCGGGTCTCCTCGATCATCCTCGACAGCGGTGGCCACAACTTCAACACGTGGCGACGGGAGATCCCGCCGATGCTGATGTGGATGAGCGGCCGCATCCAGGCCTGACCCGAAGGCCCGACCCGCACGCGCCCGCCCCACCCGAAGCACCTGTGACCGGCCCGTCGAGGCCGGTCACACTGCTTTCCGGGCCCGCCGGGGCGGGTTGCGCGGGTTACGAGGGTTACGCGGGCTGCGGCTGCGCCCGGCGCAGTGCCCGGTGGACGCCCTCCGGGGTCAGTACGCCGACCAGCGCGCCGGAGTCCGGATCCGTGACCCCGATCCGGCCCGAGTCCTCCTGGAGCAGGGCCGCGAGGGCCTCGCGCAGCGACGCGCCCAGCTCCACCGACGCCGCGACGGGAGCGTCGTCCCCGGCCGTCGTCAGGTCGGCCTTCTCCACCGAGGTGACCGCGAGCCGCTTGAGCCCCCGGTCGGCGCCGACGAAGGAGGCCACGTAGTCGGTGGCCGGGGCCCCGAGCACCTCCGCCGGGCGGGCGAACTGCTCGATGGCGCCCTGCCCGTAGACCGCGATGCGGTCACCGAGCCGGATCGCCTCCTCCAGATCGTGCGTGACGAGCAGGATCGTCTTGCGTACCGTGCGCTGGAGCGCCAGGAACTCGTTCTGCAGGCGCTCGCGCACCACCGGGTCCACCGCGCCGAAGGGCTCGTCCATCAGCAGCACCGGCGGATCAGCGGCGAGTGCGCGGGCCACGCCCACGCGCTGGCGCTGCCCGCCCGACAGCTGGTCCGGGTACCGGCCCCCGTACACGGCCGGATCCAGACCCACCAGTTCGAGCAGCTCGGCCGCCCGCGCGCGGGCGGTGGCCTTCGGGGTGCCGAGCAGCAGGGGCACGGTCGCCGTGTTCTCCAGCACCGTCTTGTGGGGGAACAGCCCGACCTGCTGGATCACGTAGCCGATGCGGCGGCGCAACTCGACCGGATCCGCGGCGGCGATGTCCTCGCCGCCGAGCAGGATCCGGCCCGAGGTGGGCTCGATCAGCCGGTTGACCATCTTCATCGTGGTCGTCTTGCCGCAGCCGGAGGGGCCCACGAGCGTGACCAGCTCGCCCTCGGCGACCTCGAAGGACAGGTCCTCGACGGCCGTCGTCCCGTCGGGGTAGCGCTTGGTCACGTGCTCGAATCGGATCACCCCGCCATCCTTCCCTACCGGGCCCACCGGTTTGTGAAGGGCGTGTTGCCCATGTGCGAAGGATTCCGGCCATCGCCGGTGCCGGGGGTTATGGTCGGTCCCACGTACGTTCGGTGACGGGGGGTGAGGGGAATGGCCGGGCAGAACTGCCTGGTGGCGAACGACTGGATCTGCTGGGAGTACGTCTCCTCCCGCTCCCAGGAGCTCACCGACGCCACCCTCGAACACATCTGGATCACGGGCGCGTCGGTCCTCATCGGCCTGGCCGTGGCCCTGCCGCTCGCCCTGCTGGCCCGCCGCGGCCGCCGCTGGGCGGCGCCCGTGCTCGGCCTCACCACGCTGCTCTACACGGTCCCTTCGCTCGCCATGTTCTCCCTGCTGCTGCCGCTCTTCGGGCTGTCGGCGGCGCTGGTGGTGACCGGGCTCGTGCTGTACTCGCTGACCATCCTGGTCCGCAACGCGCTGGCCGGCCTGGAGGCCGTGCCCGAGGAGGTACGGGAGGCCGCGCGCGGCATGGGGTACGGCCCGGGCCGGCTCCTGTGGCAGGTGGAACTCCCGCTCGCGCTGCCCGCGTTGCTGGCCGGCGTGCGGATCGCGACGGTGTCCACGGTGGCTCTGACCACCGTCGGCTCCATCGTCGGCAAGGGCGGCCTCGGCAACCTCATCGCCCCGGCGGTGAACAGCTCCTTCAAGGCCCAGGTGCTCACCGCCTCCGTGCTGTGCGTGCTGCTCGCGCTCGTGGCCGACCTGCTGCTGCTCGGCGTGCAGCGGGTGCTCACGCCGTGGACCCGGGCCGGCCGCCGGACCGCGACCAAGGAGGCCTGACGTGGCGATGGGTGTGGCGGGGGAGGCCTGGGGCTGGTTGGCGGACGACGCCAACTGGGCGGGGGAGAGCGGCATCTGGCACCGGCTCGGCGAGCACGTCTACGTCAGCGGGACCGCCCTCGGACTCGCCTGTGCGGTGGCGCTGCCCGTCGGCCTGTACCTCGGCCACCTCGGCAAGGGCGGCGCCCTCGCGGTGAACGTGTCGAACATCGGGCGGGCCGTGCCCGTCTTCGCGGTGCTGGCCCTGTTCATGGTCTCCCCGCTGCGCAACGCGGGCTACCTGCCGACGATCGCCGCGCTCGTGCTCTTCGCCGTGCCGCCGCTGCTGACGAACGCGTACGTCGGCATGCGCGAGGTGGACCGCGCGGTGGTGGAGGCCGCCCGGGGCATGGGCATGTCCGGAGTCCAGCTCTTCTTCCGGGTCGAACTGCCGCTGGCGCGGGGGCTGGTGATGACCGGGCTGCGCTCCGGGGCCGTGCAGGTCGTCGCGACGGCCACGATCGCGGCGATGGTCGGCCAGGGCGGCCTCGGCCGGATCATCACGGCCGGCTTCAACACCTACAACACCGCGCAGGTCGTCGCGGGCGCGCTGCTGGTGGCGGCCCTCGCCCTGCTGGTGGAGGGAGCGCTGGTGGCCGCGGAGCGGCTGCTGCCGCGGACGGCCCCGCGCTGATCCCCGTACGCACACTTCTTTCCCACGCCTCGAACGGAGTCCACCCATGAGCAAGACCACACGCGTCCTCGGCGCGTACCTGGGCGCCCTCGCGCTGACGGTGTCGCTGGCCGCGTGCGGCGGCGACAGCCTGGAGAAGAGCAAGGACGGCGGCGCCTCCTCCGCCGCGCCCGCCGCGGGCGGCGCCAAGGGCAGCCTCGTGATCGGCGCCGCCGGGTTCACCGAGTCCAACGTGCTGGCCGAGCTGTACGCGCAGATCCTCAAGGACGCCGGCTACGGCACCTCGATCAAGACGGTCAACAACCGGGAGCTGTACGAGCCCTCGCTGGAGAAGGGCGAGATCGACGTCGTCCCGGAGTACGCGGCCACGCTCGCCGAGTTCCTCAACGCCAAGGTGAACGGCCCGAAGGCGCCGGAGGAGAAGCCGGTCGCGTCGAGCGACGTCACGGCGACCGTGGCGGGCCTGGAGAAGCTCGCGGGGCCGCTCGGCCTGAAGGCGCTGCCGGCCGGTTCGGCAGTCGACCAGAACGCCTTCGCTGTGACCAAGGAATTCGCCCAGAAGAACAACCTGAAGACCCTTTCCGATCTCGGGAAGTCCGGCCTCAAGGTGAAGATCGCGGCGGGCGACGAATGCGCCGTCCGTCCCTTCTGCGCACCGGGGTTGACCACGACGTACGGAATTCAGGTTTCCGGTATTGACCCCAAGGGAGTCGGCACCCCGCAGGCCAAGCAGGCCGTCAAGGACGGCGCGGACCAGCTGGTGCTCACCACGACCACCGACGCCACGCTCGACGGCTACGGCCTGGTCCTGCTGGAGGACGACAAGAAGCTCCAGAACGCCGACAACGTGCTGCCCGTGGTCAACGCGAAGGATGCCGGGACCCCGGAGGTCGCGGCCGCGCTCGACAAGCTGACCAAGGTCCTCACCACGGCCGACCTGATCGAGCTGAACCGCAAGGTCGACGCGGAGCGCGCCAAGCCGGCGGACGTCGCGAAGGCCTACCTGGAGTCCAAGGGACTTGTGAAGAAGTAACAGTCACGCGGTATGCGCCGGAAATGACGGGTAACCGCCTGGGAACAGTTTCCCGGGCGGGTACCCCAATCGACCTCCACGTCTTGTAAATTTCAGGCCATGCCCCGTGGACGCCACCGCAACCCCGAACCCCTGCACCGGCTGCTCACGCCGACGACCGTGGCCGGTGTGTCCGTCGCCGGCGCCGGCGTCGCCTGGCTGCTCGCGGAACCGCTGGCACTACGGCTGCTCGTGGCCCTCACGGCGGGCGCCGGAGTCGCCGGTGCGGTCGTCATGCGCGCCTGGGACCGCTCGGCGGGCCGCCGCGTCGCGGAGCTCGCGCGCGAGCGGGTCAAGGACGAGTGGAAGACGGAAGAGCGAATAGCCGAGCTCGAATCCGACCTCGAAGAGGCCCGGGTGCTGCGCGGCAAGCTCGAAACCAAGCTGCGCGCCAAGCGGGTCGAACTCGCGGGGCTGCGCGGCGAGCACGCCGCGCTGCTGCGGCGGTACGCGACCGCCGAGACCGAGCGGGCCAGCGCCCTGGAGGGCCGCCGGCTGCTCGCGATCGAGGCCGCCGGCCAGGCCCCGGCGCCCGCGCCGAAGGAACTGCCGCCCGTCACCGAGGAGCGCACCTCGGCGGGCGCGCCCACTGCGATCGGCTACGCCCGGGCCCACGCGGCCATGGTCGCGCTCGCCCGCAAGACGCCGTCCGGGCCCGAGCCGGAGCCCGAGCCGAAGAAGCAGACCCGCCCGGAGCTGCCCGCGGCCGAGAGCCGCGCCCGCCCGGCCGCGCTCCCCGCGCGCCGTCCCGCCGCGCCCGTGGCTCCGTACGCCTCCCAGCGGCGCCCGGCCTCCCGGGCCGAGGGCGGCTTCGACTTCTTCGGCGCCGCCAAGAACGCGGCGCAGGCCCGCGCGGCCATCGAGGCGGTCCAGAACGAGGACCTGGCCGACGTGGTCGGCGCGGAGGCCCTCGCGGTGCACGAGGCGGAGTCGGCGAAGGCCCCCGTAGCGGCGGTGCCCCGGGCGGTGGCCGCGGTTGAGACCGGGGCCGAGACCGCGGCCACTGCCGAGGAGACCCGGGCGGTGGGTGAGGTCATCGACCTGACGGCCCACGACGAGACCGAGCCGATCGACGTGGCCGGACTGCGCAGCGCCATCTCCTAGGCCGGCCGGGGGGTGCCGGCCCGGCCGGGTCCGGGCGCGCGCCGGGGCGTCTCCTCGGGCGTCGAACGGTTCGAGGGGTCGGTGGGCCGAGCCGTGGTTGCGTTCGACGCCCTGCGGGGACGCCCCACCGCACACCCGGCCCCGTCCGGTCCGGCGGGTGGTGCCCTAGCGCAGCGAGTCGAACCAGCGGGCCACCTGCGGGGCCGAGCGGATCGCCGTGGTGAAGTGGTCGGCGTCCGGCCCCTGGTCGACGATCCGCGCCCGGACCCCGTGGCGGGCCAGGTCGGCGGCGCAGGCGCGGGTGTTGGCGATCGGCACGTCGGTGTCGGCGGCGCCCGTGTAGAGGCGGACGGGCGCGGCCGGCTTCCAGTCGCAGGCGCCGTCGTTCGCCTTCAGTGCCGTACGCAGCTCCCCGCGCGGCGCGCGGATGTTCTCGTACCACTCCGGGGTGAGCAGCTCCTGCGGGGTCGCGGGCAGCGCGTTCACGATCTCCTCCTCCCGGTGGGTCCCGTCGAACAGGTCTTCCACAGCCTGTGCATAAGGTGCGCGGAACACCTCGGCCGGGTCCTTGTAGAGCGGGTGCAGCTTGTTCTGCGCGGTGAGGAAGTAGGAGAGGTAGAAGACGGCGGTGCGCGGGGCGACCCGGCCGTCGACGATGCCGGGGACCTCGGAGCCGGACAGGTCGTACGGCCCGGCCATCGGGGCCAGGGCGCGCAGCCGGAACCCGCTGCCGGGGCGGGAGAGTTCGCGGCCCAGGGCCATCGCCACCTGGCCGCCCTGCGAGAAGCCGGTGGCGTACACGTCGCGGGTGACGGTGCGGCCCAGCCGCTCCCCGGCGGTGCGGGCGGCCCGCAGCATGTCCACGGAGGCGGTGACGGAGGAGGCGGTGTCCACGTAGGGGTGCGGGCCGGGGCCGCCGCCGAGGCCGAGGTAGTCGGGGGCGGCGACGGCGCGGCCGGACGCGGCGTGCAGGTACGGGGTGAGCCGGTTGTAGCCGACCCCGCCCGAGGGGGCGTCGTCCCGGTGGGTGGTGGTGCCGTGGGTGTCGGAGACCAGGTCCAGCCGGCGCGGGCCGCCCTGTGGCAGTACGAGGAGCCCGGTGGCGGTGGTGGGGCGGCCCTGGGGGTCGACGGTGGCGTAGGTCAGCCGGTGCGCGGTGATCCCGTGGCGGACGGTGCCCGCGTCCGTGCCGAGGCCGGAGAGGTACGCGGCGACGCCGGCGCGGTCGAGGGAGCCGACCGGGGTCACGGAGAGCAGCGTGCCGCGCGGCGCGGTGCCGGAGAGCGCGGTGCCGGGGAACGCGCCGCCGGGGAGCGCGGTGTCGTGCGGCGCGGCCGCGGGTGCCGCCAGCGCCGCCGGGGCGGCGATCGCGCCGAGTACGGCCGTGAGGGCCACGGCGGCGGCCCCGCGCCGCAGCCACCGCTTCTCGGGCCGGCGCCGCGTCTGTATCCGTGTGTTCGTCATGGCCGGAACGCTACGGTCGGAGCGCGGGCCCCAACATCCGGGCGGCCCCCGCCCGTTGAGGGGGGTAACCCCCAGACGGGAGGGGCAGCGGGAGGGTCAGGGGAACGCCAGGACGAGCGCCACGGCCACGGCCTCCAGGGCCAGCTGGGCGCCGAGCGCGATCCGCGCCACCCGCACCGGCGACGAGGCGATCGCGAGGACGGCCGCCACCAGCACGGCGGCGAGCAGCCCGCCGAAGGCCTCGAAGGGGAAGGGCGTGCACTCGAAGTCGTTCACGAAGCACCGGCCGCCCCTGTCGGTGGCCAGCAGCAGGAACTTCGCGACGAACAGCGCGGGCAGGAGCAGCACGAGGGCCAGGACGGCCCGGCCGCGGATCCGGACCGTGGGCTCGGGCGGCGGCGGGGAGACGGTGGCGGGCTGCTGCTTCCAGGTCATGCCCCCATCCTGTGCGACGGCCCGCCCCCGGGGACCCGCGCGGATACTCAGCCCGCGCGGGCACCCGTACTCAAACCGGGTCGACCGTGCTCAGAACAGCGGGAGCTGCCCCGGGTGTTCCGACAGCACGAAGCCGTCCAGCACCGGCGCCGAGGCGCCCAGGACCACTCTGGCCCGTGACCCGGAACAGGACACCATGTCGCCGCGGCCCCGCCCGTCGGGAGGGTCGTGGCGGGCGATCCGGCCGGCGGTCACGGCGCAGTCGCGGCCGCAGGCGGGGCAGGCCCGGCGGGGGGAGTGGGACATGGAGCCAAGTCTGCCCTGCCGCACCGACATCAGCCCGCCGTCAGCCCTGCCGGGAGGCGAGCCAAGCCTCGTGCGCCCGGTCCACCTTCGTCCACAGCTCCGCCCGGTCGGCGGGGGTCAGGTCGTCGAGCTCCCGCCCGAAGACGCCCGCCATCGCGTCGAAGAGCTCCTCGGGGCCGCCCAGTTCCCGCTCGACGGGCCCCTTGTCCGGGTCGATGCGGCTCAGCACCCGCCCCCGCAGGATGTCGATGCCCGCGGCGTCGCGGCGCAGCAGCGCAAGGGTCCGTATGAAGGGGGAGTCCGGCGCGGTCGACAGCCGCAGGTGCTCGTCGGCGAAGTCGGCCATCGTCGCCGGGGCGGAGCGGAAGTTCATGACGGGGAAGGGGCCGCCGGTGTTGTGGTAGGTCCAGCCCTGGTCGGCGCCGTCGAGCGGCTCCAGGCGGTAGAGGAACCCGCCCTGCTCGTAGCTGCCCTCGCGCAGCGGCAGCGGTTCGTGCGGGCCGTCGCCGAGCCCGACGTCGACGAGGTAGGCCTCGCCGTCGACGCGTACGGTCAGCGCGAGGTGGTTTCCGTTGATCTCCCGCACCTCGGGGTCCTCGTACACCCCGCCGACGTGCCGGGTGACGTCGTAGCCGAGCGAGTCGAGGAGCGCGGCGAAACCGCCGTTGAGGTGGAAGCAGTAGCCGCCCCGCCCGGCGCCGAAGCGGCCGGCCGACAGTTCGGGGTCTATGCCGGGCGGTCGGCCCAGATGGATCTCGACGTTCTCGTACGGCACGCGCTCGAGGTGGGCGCGCTGGAGGGCGAAGAGCCCCTCGACGGACGGGGTGTGGGGTCCGGTGATGCCGAGTCGCCGAAGGTAGCCGGCGAATGTGCCAGTGGTCATGGGGCCACTCTAAGGGCCCCTCACCCCTTCAAGTCCGTTTATATGCCTACTTGTCGATGTCGCCGACGACGAAGAACAGCGAGCCCAGGATCGACACCATGTCCGCGACGAGCTGCCCGGGCAGGAGCACCGCGAGCGCCTGGATGTTGTTGTACGAGGCGCTGCGCAGCTTCAGCCGGTACGGGGTCTTCTCGCCCTTCGAGACCAGGTAGTAGCCGTTGATGCCGAGGGGGTTCTCGGTCCAGGCGTACGTGGCCCCCTCGGGCGCCTTCAGCACCTTCGGCAGGCGCTGGTTGATCGGGCCGGGCGGCAGCTCCGCCATCCGGTCCAGGCAGGCCTCGGCGAGGTCGAGCGCGTTGTGGGTCTGGTCGAGGAGGACCTCGAAGCGGGCCAGACAGTCGCCCTCGGTGCGGGTGACGACCTTGAGGACGTCCTGGAGCTCGCCGTAGGCCAGGTACGGCTCGTCGCGGCGCAGGTCGAAGTCGACGCCGGAGGCGCGGGCGATCGGGCCGGAGACCCCGTACGCGTGCACCGCCTCCTGGGACAGCACGCCGACGCCGCGCGTGCGGCCGCGGAAGATCTCGTTGCCGTGGACCAGCTTGTCGTAGACGTCCATCCGGGTACGGACGTCGGCGATGGCCTCGCGGGCCCGCCCGAGCCAGCCGGCCGGGAGGTCCTCCTTGAGGCCGCCGACGCGGTTGAACATGTAGTGCATGCGGCCGCCGGAGATCTCCTCCATGACGGCCTGGAGCTCCTCGCGCTCGCGGAACGCGTGGAAGATCGGGGTGATCCCGCCGAGCTCCAGCGGGTAGGAACCGAGGAACATCAGGTGGTTCAGCACCCGGTTCAGCTCGGCGAGGAGCGTGCGCATCCACACGGCCCGCTCGGGGACCTCCATGCCGAGCATCCGCTCGACGGCCATGACCACGCCGAGCTCGTTGGAGAACGCGGACAGCCAGTCGTGGCGGTTCGCGAGCATCACGATCTGCCGGTAGTCGCGGGCCTCGAAGAGCTTCTCCGCGCCGCGGTGCATGTAGCCGACCACCGGGTCGGCGCTGACGATCCGCTCCCCGTCGAGGACGAGGCGCAGGCGCAGCACGCCGTGCGTGGAAGGGTGCTGGGGCCCGATGTTGAGCACCATGTCGGTGCTCTCCGCCGCGCCGCCGATGCCGACCGTGGTCTCCGTCATGCGGGCATTGTCTCAGCCCTAGGGTGGAGGGATGGATACGGGGACAGTGGGTGAGACGGCGCCGCCCGGATGGGTGGGCCTGCCGGGTGGGCTGCTCGCGCTGCGGCGGACGCTGCTGGTGGTCTGGACGGTCCTGTTCGCGGTGGCGACCGGTGTCCCGCTCGGTCTGCTCGTGGGCCCGGTGTGGGCGGCGTTCGCGCTGGTCTGGGTGGCGGCCGCGGCCTGGGGCTGGGTGCTGCTCGCCAGGAACTGGCGGTCCTGGCGGTACGCGGAACGCGCGGACGACCTGCTGATCAGCCGGGGCGTGCTGTGGCGGGAGGAGACCGTGGTCCCGTACGGGCGGATGCAGCTGGTCGAGGTGACCTCGGGCCCGCTGGAGCGGCGCTTCGGGCTGGCCTCCGTACAACTGCACACGGCGGCCGCGGCCACGGACGCCAGGATCCCGGGCCTGGCCCCGGCCGAGGCGGAGCGCCTCCGGGACCGCCTGACGGAGCTCGGCGAAGCCAGATCGGCAGGCCTGTGACCTCCGGTCCGGCGGGCGAGATCCCGTCACCCCCGCCCCCTGCCGGCGCCGCCCCGCCGCCGGCCCCTGCCGACGGGCCCGCCGCGCCCCTCTCCGCCGCGGGTCCGGGTCCGGCCGGCGTGACCCATGCGGGTCCCGGCCCCGCAGGCGACGGCGGTTCGCCAGGCCACGGGCCTTTCTCCGCCGAGCCCGCCGCGGGCGGAAGGCGGCTGCATCTCTTTACCCCGCTCCGCCGGGCCTGGGTGCCGATTGCCGCCACCGTCGGTGTCATAGCCCAGCAGGGCGAGCGCGCCGGGGAGTGGATCGCGGACCTGTCGGCGCTGCTGCGGGTCGCGGGGCTGCTCGGGCTGCTGCTGGTCTTCGGCGTGTACGGGTTCCTGAGCTGGTGGTTCACCCGTTACGCGGTCACCGACACCGAGCTGCGCATCCGCAGCGGGCTGCTCTTCCGACGTACCGCGCACATCCGCCTCGACCGGCTCCAGGCGGTCGACGTCACCCGGCCGCTGCTGGCCCGGCTGGCCGGTGTCGCCACCCTGCGGCTCGACGTGATCGGGACGGAGGCCAAGGACGAACTGGCCTACCTCAGTGAGAAGGAGGCCGTCGCCCTGCGTGCCGAGCTCCTCGCCCGGGCCGCCGGCTTCGCCCCCGAGGAGGCGGTGAGCCTGGGCCAGGCGCCCGAGCGGGAGCTGCTGCGGGTCCGGCCGCGCGACCTCGTCATGTCCCTGGTGCTGAGCCTCGGCTTCTGGGCGGCCCTGGTCGCAGGGCTCACCGCGCCGGTGCTCGTGTTCTGGTTCAGCTCCAGCCCGTGGGTGACCCTCGCCGTCCTGCTTCCGGTGGCCGGCGGGCTCTGGAAGGGCACCGCGGGCCGGTTCCTCGCCGACTACGACTGGACGGTCGCGGAGTCCCCGGACGGGCTGCGGCTGGACCACGGGCTGCTCGACCGGGCCCACGAGACGGTGCCGCCGGGGCGCGTGCAGAGCGTACGGATCGTGGAACCGCTGCTGTGGCGGCGGCGCGACTGGGTCCGCGTGGAGCTGGCCGTGGCGGGCTCGAAGAACGGGCTGCTCGTCCCGGTGGCCTCGCGGGCCGCGGCGCACGACGTGATCGCCCGGGTCCTGCCCGGGGTGGACCTGGCGGCGCTGATGTTCAGCCCGTCCCCGCGGGCGGCCGCGCGCTGGGTGGTGCCGGTGTGGTGGAAGGGGTACGCGCTGGCGATCTCCCCCGAGGTGTTCGCCGCCCGGCACGGCCGCGTGTGCCGGCGTACGGACATCGTCCCGCACGCCAAGGTGCAGAGCGTCCGCCTCACCCAGGGCCCCTGGGAACGCGCCCGAGGAGTCGCCGACCTGCACGTGGACACCGGCGCGAACGGCACGGTCACGGCCCGGCTGCGCGGCGCGGAGGAGGCCGCCGCCCTGCTCGCCGCCGAGGCGGTCCGCTCCCGCACCTCCCGCGCGAGCGCCCGCCCGGACCGCTGGATGACCTGAGGCGGTGCCGGCCCGCAGGGCGGCGCGGCGGCGCGGCTACGCCGCTACGCCGCTCGGCGGCGGCCGGACGGGGGCTTGCGTACGGCAGTCGAGGTAACTCCGTGCAGACAATATGAAACTGACGGTTGCCCGGGGTAGCGCTCAGGACCGACGGACCCTCGATCCGGTCCGCGCTCGGCAACCGAAGGACTGCACCATGAACATCCCCCGTACCGCACGCATCGCCGCCCCCGCCGTGGCCGCGCTCACGCTGACGCTGGCGTTCGCCGGCCCCGCGTCCGCCGACCCGGCGTTCGTGATGCGCAGCGGCAGCCAGATCAACCTGGCCGCGCTGCCCGGGGAGTCGAACAACATCACCTTCAGCATCTCCAGCGGGTTCCTGCAGGTGAGCGACTCGGGCAATGTGCTGACCCCCGGGCCGGGCTGCGTCCGGTTCAGCAATCCCAACACCGTCCGCTGTGGCTCCGGGGGCAGCGTGACCCGCATCCAGGCCTCGCTGGGCGACCGTGACGACGTGGCCACCAACGAGACCTCGATCCCGAGCGACCTCGTCGGCGGGGAGGGGGACGACGTCCTCGTCGGCGGCTCCGGCAACGACCGGCTCACCGACTCGGACGGCTGGAACGCCTCGCCCGGCACCACGACCACCTTCAACGGGCGCGGCGGCAACGACACCATCATCAGCCGCAACGGCGGGTTCGACCGGATCAACTGCGGCGAGAGCGCCTTCGACTTCGACATGCTGCTCGCCGACGCGGCCACCCTCGACGCCGTCGTCCCGAACACCTGCGAGTTCGTCCAGCGCTTCTGACCCGCCCCGCCCCGCGGGCGGCGGTGGCTATGCCGCTCCGCCGCCCGCCCGCACCAGGCCCGTTTCGTACGCCAGGACCACCACCTGTACGCGGTCGCGCAGCCCGAGCTTCGTCAGGATCCGGCCCACGTGCGTCTTCACGGTGGCCTCCGAGAGGACCAGCCGGGCCGCGATCTCGCCGTTCGACAGCCCCTGGGCCACCAGCAGCATGACCTCGCGCTCGCGCTCCGTCAGCCGCTCGACGTCCTTGTTCTTCGGCTCCTGCGTGGTCGTCGGCAGCATTGGGGCGAACCGGTCCAGCAGACGCCGCGTCGTCGACGGGGCGACCACCGCGTCCCCGCTGTGCACCGAGCGGATCGCCGCGAGCAGCTCGGCCGGCGGGACGTCCTTCAGCATGAAGCCGCTCGCCCCCGCCTTCAGCCCGGAGAAGGCGTACTCGTCCAGGTCGAAGGTGGTCAGGATGATGACCTTCGGGTGCTCGTCCGGTTCGCAGATCCGCCGCGTCGCCTCGACCCCGTCGAGCTTCGGCATGCGGACGTCCATCAGCACCACGTCCACCTTCGTGGCCCGCAGCACCTCCAGCGCCTCCAGGCCGTCGCCGGCCTCGGCGACGACCTCCATGTCCGGCTGTGCGGCCAGCACCATCCGGAAACCGGTGCGCAGCAGCACCTGGTCGTCTACGAGCATCACGCGGATGGACATCGGTTACCTCGTCCTCGTCATCGCTTCATCGCTTCTTGAGTGGGAGCAGCGCGCTGATCCGGAAGCCGCCGCCCGGCCGCGGCCCCGCGTCCAGGGTTCCGCCGACCATACCGATCCGCTCGCGCATGCCGATCAGCCCGTGCCCGGCGCCGTCCGCGCCGCCGTCCTCGTACAACTCGTGCGCCGCGCCCCGCCCGTCGTCCTCGACGAGCAGGCCGAGCCCGTCGTCGAAGTAGACCAGCCGTACGCTCGCCTTCGCGTCCGGGCCGCCGTGCTTGCGCGTGTTGGTCAGCGCCTCCTGCACGATCCGGTACGCCGTCAGCTCGACGCCGCTGGGCAGCCGCCGCGGCGCGCCCTCGACCTCGAAGTCCACCGTGAGCCCGGCCGCCCGTACCTGCTCGACCAGGACCTCGATCTGCTCGACGTCCGGCTGCGGCACGTAGTCCTCGGACTCCTGCGGCTCGCCCGTGCGCAGTACGCCCAGCAGCCGGCGCATCTCGGCCAGCGCCTGGCGGCCGGTCCCGGAGATCGTCTGCAGGGCCTCCTTGGCCTGCTCGGGGGCCACGTCCATGACGTACGCGGCCCCGTCGGCCTGCACCACCATCACCGAGACGTTGTGCGCGACCACGTCGTGCAGCTCGCGGGCGATCCGGGCGCGCTCGGCGGCCACGGCCACCTTCGCCTGCGCCTCGCGCTCCTTCTCCAGCCGCTGGTTGCGCTCGATGATCTGGGCGTAATAGGCCCGGCGGGTGCGCAGGGAGTCGCCCAGCACCCAGGCGAGGACGAAGGGGACGATCATGAAGATGGTGAAGAGGACGTTGTCCGTGTCGCTCGTCCCCTTGTCCACCCCGAAGCGCAGGAAGTAGAGCGGTGCGGCCGCCAGCCCCCAGCCCAGGGCGGCGCGCGAGACCCAGCGGGGTACGTCGCTCGCGGCGACCGTGAAGAGGATGACGAGCATCGCGAAGTCGTACACGCCCGCTTCGAAGCCCAGGACCAGCTGGTAGACCCCGGCGCCGAGGGCGACCCAGAACATGGCCTGCGTCCACTTGCGGCGCAGCGCGACGGCGGTGCTCAGGGCGAGCACCGCGGGGACCATGGCGAGCCGCGAGGCGGCGCCGGCGCCCTGGTAGTCCGCGACGTTCAGCATCGAGACCCCGAAGAAGAGGACAGCCCAGAAGCTGTCGACGCCCGTCGGGTGTCTGCGGAGGAAGTCGTAGAGGCGCTGCACGTAACCCAGAGTAGGGAACGGCGACAGGTGCTGGAGTCAACCACAGGTGCGAACCTCGCACGGGGGGCGTACTCCGCAAGGTGGACGGTGAAATTAACCTTTGCGGGGTGAGCACTCAGCCTGAAGTCGTGGATCCGGTTCGGTGGCGGACGGCGATGGAAGCCGCCCTGTACGGACCCGGCGGCTTCTACGTACGACCGGGAGGTCCCGGGCCCGCCGGCCACTTCCGCACCTCGGTGCACGCCTCGGGCCTGTACGCGGGAGCCGTGGCCCGGCTGCTGCGCCGGGTGGACGCGGAGCTCGGGCACCCGCGGGAGCTGGACCTCGTCGACATGGGGGCCGGGCGGGGGGAGCTGGTGGCCGGGGTGCTCGCCGCCCTGCCGGCGGAGGTGGCCGAGCGGGTACGTCCGTACGCGGTGGAGCGCGCGGAGCGGCCGGCCGGACTCGACCCGAGGATCCGCTGGGTGCCGGGGCCGCCCGAACGGACGACGGGCCTCCTCTTCGCCAACGAGTGGCTGGACAACGTGCCGCTGGAGATCGCCGAGGACGGGCGGTACGTCCTGGTCGCCCCGGACGGTACGGAGTCCCCGGGCGGCCCACTCGACCCCGCGGACCGGGCCTGGCTGGAGTGCTGGTGGCCGGACGCCCGGACCACCGGGCGGGCCGAGATCGGCCGGGCCCGCGACGAGGCCTGGGCGGCGACGGCCGCGACCGTGGAGCGGGGCCTGGCGGTGGCGGTGGACTACGCCCACACCCGGGACACGAGGCCCCCGTTCGGCACCCTGACGGGCTTCCGCGCCGGCCGGGAGGTCCCGCCCGTCCCGGACGGCAGCTGCGACGTCACCGCCCACGTGGCACTGGACTCCTGCGCGGGCCCCGGCGCGGTGCTGCTGACCCAGCGCGCGGCGCTGACCGCCCTCGGCGTCTCCGGAGCCCGCCCGCCGCTGGCCCTGGCCTCCACGGATCCGGCCGGCTACGTCCGCGCCCTGGCCTCGGCGGGCGAGGCGGCCGAGCTCACGGCCCGCGAGGGCCTGGGCGCCTTCGGCTGGCTGGTCCAGCCGGTCGGCGTGCCGCCGTGGCCGGACGGCCCTCCTGTGTGACGCGGAAGGGGCCGGTACCCCTCGCGGGATACCGGCCCCTCCTTACTGTCGGACCTGCCTACTGCCGGACCTGCTTACTCGACGACGTCGTCGTGGCCCTCGTGCAGACCGCCGCCGCTGCCCGTGCCGGTGGTCGGCTCGGAGACGACCGGCTTGGTCAGGGGCGCCAGGTCGAAGGCGTAGTGGCCCACCGCGTCCGCGATGATGTCGACGTTGATGTCGAGGGCCTTCTGGTCGATGTTGGTGATGTCGTCACCCGTGCCGTGGTAGTTCACGTCGTAGGCGACGCCCGCCTGGCCACCGAACTTCGCGGCCTGCTCGGCGGTCTTGATCCCCTCGGCGCCCGTGAACGTACCGCCGGACGGGATGCCCACCGCGATGAACGGGCCGTAGTCCGAGCGCCCGGAGAAGTCCGTGCCCTCGTGCGGGATGTTCTTGGAGTCGAGGAAGCTGGTGATCCCCTTCTCCAGCTGGGCGGAGCCCTCCGGGCCGGGGCCCGCGCCCGTGGCATCCGAGTCGTCGCCGTCGTAGACGAAGTACGCGGAGTTCGGCGAGGCGATCATGTCGAAGTTCAGGTAGAGCTTGATCTGCTTCTTCTGCTCTTCCGTCAGCCCGGCGACATACGCCTCCGAGCCGAGCAGGCCGAACTCCTCAGCCGACCACCAGGCGAACTTGACCTTGTTGTTGATCTTGTTCTGGCTGCTCGCGAGGCGCTGGGCGACCTGGAGGATGCCGGCCGAGCCGGAGCCGTTGTCGTTGATGCCCGGGCCCGCCGCGACCGAGTCGAGGTGCGCGCCGAGGAAGACGGTGTTGTTCTCGTCTCCGCCGCGGGTCTCCGCGATGACGTTGTACGTCTTGCGGTTCTCGCGCAGCTCCCGGATGTCGAGGGTGACCTCGACCGGGCCGGCCGCGACCTCGGCCGCGAGCTTCTCGCCCTCGGCCTTGGTGACGCCGCCGGTCGGGATCTTGGCCACGTTCGGGTCGCCGAGGGTGCCGTTCAGGGCGCCGTCGGTGTTGTTGTATATGACCGCGCCGACCGCGCCCGCGGCCGCCGCGTTGGTCTGCTTCACGGCGAAGGTGCAGCCACCGCGCTTGACCAGGGCGATCTTGCCGGTGAAGGCGCCCGCGGCGAAGTCGCCCGGCTCGCAGCCGTTCGTCCCGTCGGCGTCGACCGGGGCGGCGGCGACCTGGGCGGTGACGCCGCCCTCCGGGGTGCTGGCGGTGTACGTCATCAGGTGGATCGGGACCTCGTGCGCGTTGGCGCCGTTCACCGTGAGCTTCTCGGCGACGGCCTCGACGTACACGAAGTCGAACTCGTTCTTGGTGACCTTGTAGCCGGCCGCCCGCATCACGGCCTCGACGTACTTGGCGGACTGCTCGTGGCCCTTGGAGCCGGCCACACGGGTGCCGTTGTTGTAGTCGGCGATCGACTGGAAGACCTTCAGGTGGTTGTAGGCACCCTTGCCGGTCGAGTCCTTGACCAGCTTCCTGGCCAGCGCGTCTGCCCTGGCGGCATCGCTCGCGGGGCTCGTGGCTCCGGCCGGACCGGCGAGCAGCAGGGGGGAGACGAGGGCCGCAGCGGCCAGGGCGGCGGTTGCTACGGCTATACGGCGTGAGGGCATGCAGGGGTCCTTCCACGGCAAAAGTGCGAGCAGGGAGGAGCGGTGGACGCACGTTAAGCAGCAAGGGGCCACTCTGGCCAGAGTTTTCACTGATTCCGGTTTATGAATTCCGTATATCGGCGACGCGGGAGGCCTCGGGACTGACGTCGGGCCTGACGTAGGCCTTGTGTACGGCCTTGCGTACGGCCCGAGTTCGGGCCCTAGCGGAGGATCCCCTCGATGAAGTCCGAGCCGATACGTGCCACAGCGGCCAGATCCAACTGATGCTGGGCGTACCGCCCTTGGCGTCGCGTATGCATCAAACCGGCCTTTTTCAGGACGGAAAGGTGCCGCGAGACCTCCGGTGCGGTGATGCCGTACGCGGCCGCCAACTCGCCGGTCGTATACGGGGCCCGCGCCAGGCTCCGGCACAGCATCATCCGCATCGGATGCGCGAGGGCCTCCATCCGCCGCTGGAGCAGCTCCACCGAGCCCGGCGCGGAGGCCAGCTCGGGGGAGCCGAGCGGATAGTGGACCACCGGACGCCAGCCCGGTGCGTGCAGCATCGACAGGTGCGGCCAGCCGAAGTTGGTCGGTACGAAGACCAGCCCGGTGCCTATTCGCGGGTCGGTGGCGGTGGTCGAACCGTGGACCATCTTGTCGGCGGTGATCGTGGTGAGGGCGCCGTCCACGCTCAGCGCCGAGGAGACCTCCTTCAGCGCGGCCGGCAGCCCCTTGTGGCGCAGCACCTCGGTCTTGTGCCGGGCGTCCGCGCTCTGGCCGGGCTCCACCCGCCGCCAGGTCTCGGCGAAGAAGGCCTCGTCGCAGTCCTCCAGCAGGCGCCGCATCCACCGGCGCACCCCGGCCGGATCGTCCAGCAGCCGCAGGGAGAAGTCCAACTGGCGGGGCCCGCGGGCGGCGGCCGCCTCCAGGGCCTTGGCCCGGGCGAGGGGGTCCGTGAGCGGGGAGGGCAGGCCCTCGTTGTAGAGCGCCATCCAGCAGTGCTCCAGGGCGGCCACCACGAACCGCTCCTCGTCCAGCCGATCGAGTACGTCGAGCTCCTCGGCCAGGGTCGCGGCGGGCAGCCCGGTCCCGCCGGGGACGCCGGCGAAGGCCATGAAGATGTCGGAGAAGGAACTCCGCCACATGAAGTCCGCCTCCAGCAGCCGGTCCGCGAGGCTCGGATCGAGCGCGGCGGTGGTGGCGGTGGTCCAGGAGGTCAGCGAGGGGTGGTGGGCGGGCTGCGAGAGCGCGTGCAACGCCATGCAGAGCTCTGCCAGCGGGGAGGGCGAGAAGGAGATCCGCCGCGTGGGGAGCCCGGCAATGTCGATGGTGACGCTCATCGGACCATTCTGTCGTTCCGCGCCGCTTGCATGTGCGATCCCCACACGCCCGACCGGGTGTTTCCGTCTGCGCCGCCGCTGCCGGGGCTCTGCCCCGGACCCCGCGCCTCAAACGCCGGCGAGGCTGGGGGTTTCAGCCCCTCCGGCGTTTGAGGAGCGGGGGTCTGGGGGCGGAGCCCTCAGTTTCGGGAAGGGGCGGGGTGGGGGAAAAGGCCCCGCGCAGCGGCCCCGATTGACAGGGGCTGTCAATCGTCGTGCGGGTCGGCCCAGACAGGCGCAGGGTGGAGGCATGACCTCCATGGAGCAGTACCTCATCGACGCCTGGCGGGCGGCCCAGCACGGCGACCCGCCCCCGCCCCCACCCGGCCGGGACGACCTCGCCGTCCTCCGCGCCGCCCGCTCGTACGAGCAGTTCCGCGCCGTGATGGACGGCCGCCCGGCAGGGCATCCCTGGCGGGCAGCCCTCCGTAGGGCCGTCGGCCGCGCCTAGTCGAAGTTCGGCGCGTTGCGTTCGTACACGAGCCGCAGCCCGATCAGCGTCAGCCACGGCTCGTGGTCGTCGATCACCGACGACTCCCCGAGAACGATCGGCGCCAGCCCACCCGTCGCGATCACCCGTACGTCGTCCGGGTCGCCCGCCGGGCCGGCCAGCTCCTTCGCCATCCGGCCCACGATCCCGTCGACCTGGCCCGCGAAACCGTAGACCACGCCCGACTGCATCGCCTCGACCGTGGACTTGCCGATCACGTTCCGCGGCCGGGCCAGCTCGATCTTGCGCAGCTGCGCACCCCGCACGCCGAGCGCCTCCATCGAGATCTCGATACCGGGGGAGATCACCCCGCCCACGTACTCGCCCTTCGCGGACACCGCGTCGAAGGTGGTCGCCGTACCGAAGTCGACCACGATCGCCGGGCCCCCGAAGAGCTCGACCGCCGCGACCGCGTTGATGATGCGGTCCGCGCCGACCTCCTTCGGGTTGTCCATCAGGATCGGCACGCCCGTCTTGATGCCGGGCTCCACGAGCACCGCCGGGACGTCGCCGTAGTAGCGGCGGGTGACCTCGCGCAGCTCGTGCAGGACCGACGGCACCGTCGAGCAGATCGCGATGCCGTGGATCCCGTCGCCCAGCTCGTTGCCGAGCATCGGGTGCATGCCCATCAGGCCCTGCATCAGCACGGCCATCTCGTCGGCCGTGCGCCGCGGGTCGGTCGAGATGCGCCAGTGCTCGACGATCTCGTCACCGTCGAACAGGCCCAGGACCGTGTGGGTGTTGCCTACGTCGATGGTGAGGAGCACCGGTTACACCGCCTCGCGCAGATCGAGGCCGATGTCCAGGATCGGCGAGGAGTGGGTCAGCGCGCCCACCGCCAGGTAGTCGACGCCGGTCTCGGCGTACGCCCGGGCGGTGTCCAGCGTCAGGCGGCCCGAGGACTCCAGCACCGCGCGCCCGGCCACCAGGGCCACGGCCTCGGCGGTCTGCTCCACGGTGAAGTTGTCCAGCAGGATCAGGTCGGCACCCGCCTCCAGGACCTCGCCGATCTGCTCCAGGGTGTCGACCTCGACCTCGATCGGCACCTCCGGGAAGGCCTCCCGGACGGCCTTGAAGGCCTGCGCGACGCCGCCCGCGGCCACCACGTGGTTGTCCTTCACCAGCGCGGCGTCCGACAGCGACATGCGGTGGTTGACGCCGCCGCCGCAGCGCACCGCGTACTTCTCCAGCGCGCGCAGCCCCGGAGTGGTCTTGCGGGTGTCGCGGACCTTCGCGCCGGTGCCCTCCAGCACGTCCGCCCAGCGGCGGGTGGCCGTCGCGATGCCCGACAGCCGGCACAGGATGTTCAGCGCGCTGCGCTCCGCCGTCAGCAGGTCGCGGGTGCGGGAGCGTACGGACAGCAGCAGCTGCCCGGCCTCGACGACGTCGCCGTCCTCCGCGTGCCGCTCCACCTCGAAGGCCTCCGTGCACACCACGGAGAACACGGCCTCGGCGATGCGGAGCCCGGACACGACGCCGCTCTCGCGCGCGACGAAGTCGGCGACGGCCTCGGCGTCCTCGGGGACGGTGGCCACGGTGGTCACGTCCTCGCCGCCGTCCAGGTCCTCGGAGAGCGCCATGTGGGCGATGTCCTCGACCTCGATGGGGTCGAGGCCCGCGTCCACCAGCAGCTGGGCCAGCGCCGGGTCCAGGCCGGTCTCCTCGCCGTCGCCGCAGGCGCAGTCGTCGCCGCAGCCGCCGTCGTTCTGGTCGATCAGGGGAAGTTCGGGGGTGCTCACGGTCACTGCTCCAGGCTGAGGGGGTTCGAGGTTTCAAGAGGGACGCGTACGGACGGGAAGTCCGCGGATTCGGTGGGGGTGACGACCAGGGCCCGCTTCTCGGTGGCCGACAGCCGGACCACCAGGTGGCGGCGCCAGGCGGCGTCGTCCCGGTCCGGATGGTCCTCGCGCCAGTGGCAGCCGCGGGTCTCCACCCGCCGCTCGGCGGCGGCGACCAGCACCCGCGCCACGCACAGCAGGTTCGTGGCCTCCCAGGTGTCCACACCCGGTTCGGCGGTCTTGCCGTGCGCTTCGAGCTCGTTCAGGGCGGTCGCGTACAGCGCTTCGAGGGACTCGGCGGCCGTGCGCAGGGACGCGGCGGAGCGCAGCACGCCCGCGCCGTCCGTCATGATCCGCTGGACCTCGTACCGGGCACCGGCGGGCTGCAGCGGCCCCGTCGCGGGGACCGGGACGCCCGGGCCGCTGCCCGCGGGCGGCTGCCGGGTGATGTCGTCGGCGATGCGCTCGGCGAAGACCAGCCCCTCCAGGAGGGAGTTGGAGGCCAGCCGGTTCGCTCCGTGCACGCCCGTGCAGGCGACCTCGCCGCAGGCGTACAGGCCCGGGACCGTGGTCCGGCCGTGCAGGTCCGTCCGTACGCCGCCGGACGCGTAGTGCGCGGCGGGCGCGACCGGGATGGGCTCGGTCACCGGGTCGATGCCGTGGGCCCGGCAGGCCGCGAGGATGGTCGGGAAGCGCTGCTCCCACATCTCGGCGCCGAAGTGCCGGGCGTCCAGGTACATGTGCTGGGCGCCCTGCTCCTGCATGCGGCGCATGATGCCCTTGGCGACGATGTCCCGCGGGGCCAGCTCGGCCAGCTCGTGCTGCCCGGTCATGAAGCGGACCCCGTCCGCGTCGACGAGGTACGCGCCCTCGCCGCGGACGGCCTCCGAGACCAGCGGCTGCTGCCCCTCGGCGTCCGGCCCGAGGAACAGGACCGTCGGGTGGAACTGCACGAACTCAAGGTCGGAGATCTCAGCCCCGGCCCGCAGGGCGAGCGCCACGCCGTCGCCGGTGGACACCGACGGGTTGGTGGTCGCGGAGAACACCTGGCCCATGCCGCCGGTCGCGAGGATCACGGCGGGCGCGTGGACGGCGCCGACGCCGTCGTGCTGGCCCTCGCCCATGACGTGCAGGGTCACCCCGGCCGTACGGCCCTCGGCGTCCTGGAGCAGGTCCAGTGCGAGCGCGTTCTCCACCGTCTCTATGCCGGCCGCGTGCACGGCCTCGACGAGCGCCCGGGAGATCTCCGCTCCGGTCGCGTCGCCGCCCGCGTGCGCGATCCGGCGCCGGTGGTGGCCGCCCTCGCGGGTCAGTTCTATCTCCCCGGTCTCCGCGGAGGTGTCGAAGACGGCGCCCGCCGCGATCAGCCGGCGCACCGCGTCCGGCCCCTCGGTGACGAGCAGCCGTACGGCCTCCTCGTCGCACAGGCCCGCGCCCGCGACCAGCGTGTCGTCGAGGTGCTGCTCGGGGGTGTCGCCCTCGCCGAGCGCCGCGGCGATGCCGCCCTGCGCCCAGCGGGTGGAGCCGTCGTCGAGCCGGGCCTTGGTGACCACGACCGTACGGCGGCCCGCGGCGGCGCAGCGCAGCGCGGCCGTCAGGCCCGCGACGCCCGAGCCGACGACCACGACGTCGGCCTCGACGGCCCAGCCGGGGGCCGGCGCGTGCAGCCGTATGCCGGTGCCCGCGGACGGGACGGCTCTGCCTGGGGTGCTCACGTGTGTGCTCCGAACTCCAATGGAATGTTGTCGATCAGCCTGGTCGCGCCCACCTTCGCCGCGACGGCCAGCACGGCCTGACCGGTGAACCCGGGGCCGGCGTCGGTGAAGTCCCGCGGATCCACCAGCGCCAGGTAGTCCAGTACGAGGGGAGGCTCGTGCCGGCCCGCCTCCTCCAGGACGTGCCGCGCAGCAGCCCGCACCGCGTCCGGCAGCCCGGCGCCCGCCGCCGAGACGGCGTGCGCGTCGGCGGAGGCGCGGATCTCGCCCAGCCGGGCCAGGGCCGTGGCCCGCTCGTCGCTGGCCGGGGAGGCCTCGGCGCGGGCCCGCAGCGCCGCCTGCGCGGCGAGCCGGTCCTGCCCCGCGAACAGGGCGCGCGACAGGGCCAGGGCGGTACGCCGCTCCGTGGGAGAGAGGTACCGGTTGCGGGACGACAGCGCGAGACCGTCCTCCTCGCGGACGGTCGGTACGCCGACCACCTCCACGGGGAAGTTCAGGTCGGTCACCATCCGCCGGATCAGGGCCAGTTGCTGCGCGTCCTTCTGGCCGAAGAGCGCCAGGTCGGGACGGGTCAGGTGGAGCAGCTTCGCGACGACGGTCAGCATCCCGTCGAAGTGCCCCGGGCGGGTGGCCCCTTCGAGGCGCCCGCCCATCGGACCGGCGCTGATCCGCACCTGCGGATCGCCGCCCGGGTACACCTCGTCGACGGCGGGGGCGAACACCGCGTCGGCGCCCGCCCCTTCGGCGATGGCGAGGTCGGCGTCGAGGGTGCGCGGGTAGCGGTCGAGGTCCTCGTTCGCCCCGAACTGCAGGGGGTTCACGAAGACGGTGACGACGACCTGCCCCTCGGGCCCGGCCAGCTCACGGGCCGAGCGGATGAGGGTGGCGTGCCCCTCGTGCAGGGCGCCCATCGTCATCACCACGGCCCGGCGGCCGTTGCGCGGGAGCCTGCTCAGCTCCTCGGCGGTGTCGAGCAGCAGTTCGCTCACGGGGCGCTGCCCCCTTCCGGCTCCGCGTCGGCGAGCACGCCGAGCAGGTCCTCGGCGAGTTCGGGCTTGAGTAGACCGTGCGCGAGGGCCCGGTCCGCGGTCGTACGGGCCATCGCCAGGTAGCCGGCGACCGTGCTGGGGGAGTGCTTGCGCAACTCCGCGACGTGCGCGGCGACCGTACCGGCGTCACCGCGGGCCACCGGCCCGGTCAGGGCGGCGTCCCCGGAGCGCAGGGCGTTGTCCAGGGCCGCGCCGAGCAGCGGGCCGAGCATCCGGTCGGGGTGCTCGACCCCGGCCTTGCGCAGCAGCTCCATCGACTGGGCGACCAGGGTGACCAGGTGGTTCGCCCCGAGGGCGAGGGCCGCGTGGTAGAGCGGACGGTTCTCCTCCGCGATCCACTCGGGCTCCCCGCCCATCTCGATGACCAGCGCCTCGGCCGCCAGCCGCAGCTGATCGGGGGCCGTGACGCCGAAGGAGCAGCCGGCCAGGCGCTGCACGTCGACCTCGGTGCCGGTGAAGGTCATCGCGGGGTGCAGGGCCAGCGGCAGCGCCCCCGCACGGAGCGCCGGGTCGAGCACGGAGGTCCCGTACCGCCCGGAGGTGTGCACGAGGAGCTGTCCGGGCCGGACCGCGCCGGTCTCGGCCAGGCCCTCCACGAGGCCCGGCAGGGCGTCGTCGGGCACGGTGAGCAGCACGAGGTCGGCCAACTCCAGCACCTGCGCGGGCGGTACGAGCGGCACGTCGGGCAGCATCCGGGCGGCCCGGCGCACGGAGGCGTCGGAGACTCCGGACACGGCGACGGGCCGGTGTCCGGCCTGCTGGAGCGCGCGGGCCAGCGCGGGGCCGACCCGGCCGGCTCCGACGACGCCGACGGCGAGCCGGGCAGGGCGCTGCTGCTGTGATGGATTCACGCGGGGAGGGCCTTCCGTTCCAGTCCGCGGGGGGTACCGGACGATACGCCGCCATGCTAGCTCCTGGGGGCGCCACCGCCCGGTCGGCGATGATCGGGCCATGACCGATCAGACCGAGCACGAGACCGGGCACGAGACCGGGCACGAGACGGGGCCGGGGATCGCGGACGCGGCGTACGAGCGGCGGCTGGTGGCCGCCTGGCGCGGAGCCGAGCGCACCCTCGCCCGCAGCCCCCGCGAGCCGTCCCTGGGCGAGCTGCTGGCCTCGCTGGCCGAGGCCCCGTACGACCCGGACGAACAGGCCGACCTGTACGGCGACGGAGTGGTCTCGGCCCTGGAGCGCCGGGTCGCGGACCTGCTGGGCACCGAGGACGCGGCGTTCTTCCCGTCCGGGACCATGGCCCAGCAGATCGCCCTGCGCTGCTGGGCGGGCCGCACGGGGAACCCGGTGGTGGCCCTGCACCCGATGAGCCACCCGGAGCGCTGGGAAGGGGACGCCCTCTCGACCGTCTCCGGCCTGCGCGTGGTCCATCCCACCACGGACCTCCGCCAGCCCTCCCCGGAGGAGGTCGCCTCCCTCCCGGAACCCTTCGGCACGCTGATGCTGGAGCTGCCCCTGCGCGACGCGGGCTTCCTCCTCCCCTCCTGGGAGGAACTGGAGGAGCTGGTCGACGCCGCCCGGGAGCGGGAGGCGGTGGTCCACTTCGACGGGGCCCGGCTCTGGGAGACCACGGTCCACTTCGGCCGCCCCCTGCCGGAGATCGCGGCACTCGCGGACTCGATCTACGTCTCCTTCTACAAGTCCCTGGGCGGCCTCAGCGGGGCCTGCCTGGCGGGACCGGCCGGATTCGTCGAGGAGGCCAGGGTCTGGCGCCACCGCTACGGCGGCAACGTCTTCCGCCAGTTCCCCGCCGCCCTGTCCGCCCTGTCGGGCCTGGACCGGGAGCTGCCCCGCCTGCCGGCCTACGTGGAACAGGCCCGCCTGATCGCGAAAACCCTGCACTCGGCACTCGCGGCCTCGGGCATCGCCTGGTCCCGGATCAACCCGGAGGTCCCGCACACCCACCAGTTCCAGGTCCTGCTCCCCTTCGAAGCGACCCACCTCACGGAGACGGGCCTGCGCACCGCGGAGGGAACGGGCCGCGTCCTGTTCCGCCAGTGGTCCCCGACGGCGGTCCCGGGCATCTCGATGACGGAACTGACGATCACGACCCCGGGCCTCTCCTGGACACCCCAGGACGTGACCGAAGCCGTCGCGGACTTCACGGCACGGCTATAGACAGCCCGTCCGGCGTTTGAGGACTGGGGTTCCCCCCGGACGGAGTCTGGGGGAGGGTCTGGGGCGGAGCCCCGGGAAACGGAGAAAGGGCGGGGCGGGGACCAGCTCCGCGCAGCGGCACACCCGCCCACCCCGCACCGGAACATCGGGCACGACGAATCACTGAATTCGGTAAAACCCACCGGTGAAGTCCGGCCATGGAGATACCGTCCCTCCGACGGGAAATCCTTGGACCGGAGGAGACACCATGACCGTCCAGCCCGCGGCCGGCGCCTGGCAGAAGTCCTCGTACTGCGGCGAGGGAGACGCCTGCGTCTACGTCGCCGCCACCCCCGGCACCCTCGTGCGGGTCGCCGACCGCGCCGACCCCGCCCACCTCGTACTCGCCACCACCCAGGCCGCCTGGGCGGATTTCCTCCGCGCGGTCAAGGAATCCGGCTGAAAGAACCGCCGCGCCGCACCCCGCACCCTCAGGGGATTTTGTCCGATTAGCGCGTATCTTCGGCCCATGCCCACGCCCTACGGATCCCGCGGCGGCATGGCGTTCAGCGCTGCTGAACTGCTCGTGCTCAGGCGCTCCCTCGCCCACGCCCTTCAGTCCTCCACGGCCCCCCTTACGGCCCCGGAGGTCCAGGACTGCCTGCGTCTCGCGCAGTCGGTGGACGACGTGGTCCAGGAGGCGGGGCGGCTCAGAGCCTTCCTGATCGAGGATCTGGGCCGCTACCGGGGCGCCCTGCCCGGCAGCCTCTCCGGCTACCTGGAGCTGCTCCAGGACGCCCTGGCGGCCGGCTACGAGCCCGTGCCCGACGACCTCGCCGCCCTGCGCGCCCTCCGGGCCAACCCGGTCGCCGCCGCGCTGCTGGACCGGGCCCAGGGCGTCGCGGAGCGCTCCGTACGGCGCCGGCTGTCGACGGCCCCCGCGCCCCGCACCCGGCTGCTGGCACTGGCCGGCGGCCAGTCCGGGCTCCAGGCCGCGGTCCAGGCCGGGCAGGCCGGGGTCCAGTCCGGGCTCCAGGCCGTCCAGTCCGGCGGCCAGGACCAGCGGCCTTCCCCGGAGCCCCGGCCCAAGGAGCCGCAGCGGCCGGAGAAGCCGATCCCGACGCCCGGCGAGGTGTTCCCGCCGCGCCGCAAGCCCACCCCGCCCCCGGAAGCGGGCCGCGTCGCCGGCTAGCTAGGCTGTCCGGCATGGACTACGTCTCCGCGCTCGTGCCCCCCGCCGTGATGGCCGCGTTCTTCATCGCCCTCGTCAGGACGATCGTGAAGAGCCAGGGCGGCGCGAACAAGGCCAAGGAGGACGCGGCGGTCGACGCCGTGATCGCCCGGGCCGCAGGCACCCAGCAGCAGAAGTAGCCCCTCCCGAGGGGCACCGGGCGTACGGCTTTCCCCGCCGTGCGCCCGATTTTTGTTGCGCGTTGCCGACCGAATAGTCGGGCAATTACGCACAACCCGCACTATCGTGCTGGTGTGCCTCGCCCCTTGGGAGAACTCGAAGACGCCGTCATGACGCGGGTGTGGCAGTGGAACCGCCCGGTCACCGTTCGGGAAGTACTGGAAGACCTCCAGCAGGAACGGTCCATCGCGTACACCACGGTCATGACCGTTATGGACAATCTTCATCAGAAGGGCTGGGTCCGCCGGGAAGCCGAAGGCCGCGCCTATCGATATACGGCGGTCTCCACCCGCGCCGCCTACTCGGCCGCACTCATGAACGAAGCCTGGTCCACGAGCGACAACCCCGCCGCCGCTCTCGTGGCCTTCTTCGGCATGATGTCGGCCGAACAGCGCGAAGCCCTCCGCGACGCCGTACGCGTCGTCCAGCACGACGACGAGACCCCGGCCGCCCCCGAAGCCGAAGGGGACTCCGGCGAGCAGCCGGAGGAGTCGGGACGATAGCGTCCGGTCGCATGGGAGAGTTTTCCGCCGCATCCGCCGCACACGCAGAAACAGTGACGATCCGCCGAGCCCGCACCGGTGATGTTCCCGCACTGCGGCGCCTGCTGGACCAGTACGTGCAGCAGCGGATCCTGCTCGACAAAGCACCCGTCGTCCTTTACGAGGACATCCAGGAGTTCTGGGTCGCGGAACGCGCCTCTGACGGGAAGGTCGTCGGCTGCGGAGCTCTCCACGTGATGTGGGAAGACCTCGCCGAAGTGCGCACTCTCGCCGTCGACCGCGAGTTGAAGGGCGCCGGTGTCGGGCACCGCGTGCTGGAGCAGTTGTTGCGCACCGCCCGCGAGGTCGGCGTGAGCCGTGTTTTCTGCCTCACCTTCGAAGTGGACTTCTTCCGCAAGCACGGGTTCGTCGAGATCGGGGAGACCCCCGTCGAGACGGATGTCTACATGGAGCTGCTGCGTTCCTATGACGAGGGCGTCGCCGAGTTCCTCGGTCTCGAACGAGTGAAGCCGAACACCTTGGGCAACAGTCGGATGCTTCTGCACCTCTGATCGATCACCCGGGGCTTTTCCCGTGCTCCGCCCGCCTGTGGCCTATGTCCGAATCGCGCACGTTTCCCGCCTCGTTGCGGTCTCGAACCTCTCCCCGGGGGTTTGTGTTTTCCAGGCAAAAGCGGTTTCCTTTCCGCGTACTGCTTTTCGATGAAAGGAAATCCCGGTGGCACAGAAGGTTCAGGTCCTTCTTGTCGACGACCTCGACGGTGGCGAGGCGGACGAGACGGTGACGTTCGCTCTGGATGGCAAGACCTACGAGATCGACCTCACCACCGCCAACGCTGAAAAGCTCCGCGGTCTGCTCGACCCGTACACCAAGGGCGGCCGCCGCACCGGTGGCCGTGCCACCACGGCCCGTGGCGCCAAGGCCCGCGCGGCGGCGACGGCCAGCAGCACGGACACGGCCGAGATCCGCGCCTGGGCCAAGGCCCAGGGGCTGAACGTCAACGACCGCGGCCGTGTACCGGCCGACATCCGCGAGGCCTACGAGAACCGCTGACCCACGGTTCCTCGTAGGGGCGTACGTCGCCTCAGGCGCGCCCGGTGACATTCCGTCGCCGCAGCCGCCACCAGGCGTACGAGATCGGGCCCGGCGGCGCCGTTTCCACGACTGGGCCCGGCGGCCCGCCCGGGAGCGGACAGGGCCGGCAGCAGTGCCTCACACCCCTGCTCGGGGGGTCGCAGCCACACGGCGGCCCCCCGAGGGCTTTCTCCGAGGGGCATCCCCGGGGGAGCCGGGGCGGTGATCCGGCCACCCGCACCCAGGGCGGCGAGATCCAGGGCCACCCCGCCCCATTCCAGCCAGTCGAGCAGCCCGTCCAGCTCCTCTGCGCTGCCCGCGGCCACCAGGAACCGCATCCGGCGTCCCGTCAGGGCCACCGGACCCGTGGCGACCGGCCTGCGCAGCAGGGCCGCGCCCGCGTCGGCCGGCAGCTCCAGCACGTCGAACCGGACGCCGGTGGCGAGCAGTGGGGGCGCCCCGCCCAGAACGGTCCAGCCGAGCACCCGCTCGTACCAGCCCGCGTACGTGTCCCCCTCGGGCGGCACCCGCGGCCCCGGGACGCTCTGGAGAGGGGTCTGGAGAGGGCTCTGCGGGAGGGTTGCGGCCATGTGCGGAGCAACTCCCGAAACGCGCCTGGGTTACGGTCGGTGTGACACACCGCACTCACGGCGATGCGGAACGTAAACATCCGTGAGGCCGGAGTCCCGCATTCGGGACGGAACCGTGTTCGCCCTTAGCGGAGGGATGCGGTGCCACCGGCATGGAGTGTCAGTCCTTACGGGTAAGACATTCCTAGTGGATCGGGGCGACACGCTGATTTGACCGGCTCCCGTTCGCCATCGGCGTACTCGCATGACGGGTATCTGCCTGGCCTGCGGGAACATCGTCTCCCACTATCGGGTTGGAGCAGTTGTCGGCTGTTCAGGCCGGTTTTCCTCGCTGACGTGGGGGTGAGCCGTGGACGGATGTCGGCAGTTGGAATGAGCTGTCCCGCCCCGCGGGACTAGCATGCGGAAGGACAGGGCGGGGACCGACCCCGAACTGCCCGACCGCTCTGAGGAGCGATAAACGATGTTCGAGAGGTTCACCGACCGCGCGCGGCGGGTTGTCGTCCTGGCTCAGGAAGAAGCCCGGATGCTCAACCACAACTACATCGGCACCGAGCACATCCTCCTGGGCTTGATCCACGAGGGTGAGGGTGTCGCCGCTAAGGCCCTGGAGAGCCTCGGGATTTCGCTCGAGGCTGTTCGCCAGCAGGTTGAGGAGATCATCGGACAGGGGCAGCAGGCCCCTTCCGGCCACATCCCCTTCACTCCGCGGGCGAAGAAGGTCCTGGAGCTTTCGCTCCGAGAGGCCCTCCAGCTCGGCCACAACTACATCGGCACCGAGCACATCCTGCTCGGCCTGATCCGCGAGGGCGAGGGCGTCGCCGCCCAGGTCCTCGTGAAGCTGGGCGCCGATCTCAACCGAGTCCGGCAGCAGGTCATCCAGCTGCTCTCCGGTTACACCGGGAGCGGCAAGGAGTCGGCCACGGCCGGCGGCCCGGCCGAGGGCACGCCCTCGACCTCGCTGGTCCTGGACCAGTTCGGCCGCAATCTCACCCAGGCTGCTCGTGAATCCAAGCTCGACCCGGTCATCGGGCGCGAGAAGGAGATCGAGCGGGTCATGCAGGTGCTGTCCCGCCGGACCAAGAACAACCCGGTCCTCATCGGCGAGCCCGGCGTCGGCAAGACCGCCGTCGTCGAGGGCCTGGCGCAGGCGATCGTCAAGGGCGAGGTCCCCGAGACCCTCAAGGACAAGCACCTCTACACGCTTGACCTGGGTGCCCTGGTCGCCGGTTCCCGCTACCGCGGTGACTTCGAAGAGCGCCTGAAGAAGGTGCTCAAGGAGATCCGCACCCGCGGCGACATCATCCTGTTCATCGACGAGCTCCACACCCTCGTGGGTGCGGGCGCCGCCGAGGGCGCGATCGACGCCGCCAGCATCCTCAAGCCCATGCTGGCCCGTGGTGAGCTCCAGACCATCGGTGCCACGACGCTTGACGAGTACCGCAAGCACCTCGAGAAGGACGCGGCCCTCGAGCGCCGCTTCCAGCCGATCCAGGTGGCGGAGCCTTCCCTCCCCCACACGATCGAGATCCTCAAGGGGCTGCGCGACCGTTACGAGGCCCACCACCGCGTCTCCATCACGGACTCGGCTCTCGTGGCCGCGGCGACTCTGGCCGACCGGTACATCTCGGACCGCTTCCTCCCGGACAAGGCGATCGACCTGATCGACGAGGCCGGCTCCCGGATGCGCATCCGTCGGATGACCGCGCCGCCGGACCTCCGCGAGTTCGACGAGAAGATCGCGAACGTGCGGCGCGACAAGGAGTCGGCGATCGACTCCCAGGACTTCGAGAAGGCGGCCTCTCTCCGTGATACGGAGAAGCAGCTGCTGGCGGGGAAGGCCAAGCGCGAGAAGGAATGGAAGTCCGGCGACATGGACGTCGTCGCCGAGGTGGACGAGGAGCTGATCGCCGAGGTCCTCGCCACGGCGACCGGCATTCCCGTCTTCAAGCTCACCGAGGAGGAGTCCTCGCGACTGCTCCGCATGGAGGACGAGCTCCACCGTCGGGTCATCGGCCAGAAGGACGCCATCAAGGCGCTCTCCCAGGCGATTCGCCGTACCCGTGCGGGTCTGAAGGACCCGAAGCGCCCGGGCGGCTCGTTCATCTTCGCCGGTCCGTCCGGTGTCGGTAAGACCGAGCTCTCCAAGACGCTCGCCGAATTCCTCTTCGGCGACGAGGACGCGCTGATCGCCCTCGACATGTCGGAGTTCAGCGAGAAGCACACGGTTTCCCGTCTCTTCGGTTCGCCCCCCGGTTACGTGGGCTACGAAGAGGGCGGCCAGCTCACCGAGAAGGTGCGCCGGAAGCCGTTCTCCGTCGTCCTCTTCGACGAGGTCGAGAAGGCCCACCCGGATATCTTCAATTCCCTTCTCCAGATCCTGGAGGACGGTCGTCTGACCGACTCCCAGGGCCGGGTCGTGGACTTCAAGAACACGGTCATCATCATGACGACCAACCTGGGTACGCGGGACATCTCGAAGGGCTTCAACCTGGGCTTCGCGGCCCAGGGCGACACGAAGACCAACTACGACCGGATGAAGGCGAAGGTCAACGAAGAGCTCAAGCAGCACTTCCGGCCCGAGTTCCTCAACCGTGTCGACGACACGGTCGTCTTCCACCAGCTCACCGAGGAAGACATCATCCAGATCGTCGACCTGATGCTGGCGAAGGTCGACGAGCGCCTGAAGGACCGCGACATGGGCATCGAGCTGAGCGGTGACGCGAAGCAGCTCCTGGCCAAGCGCGGTTACGACCCGATCATGGGTGCCCGGCCGCTGCGCCGGACCATCCAGCGCGAGATCGAGGACATGCTGTCGGAGAAGATCCTCTTCGGCGAGCTGCGTCCCGGTCACATCGTGGTGGTCGGTGTGGAGGGTGAGGGCGAGGAAGCCAAGTTCACCTTCCGCGGCGAGGAGAAGTCGGCTCTGCCGGACCTCCCCCCGATCGAGGCCACGGGCTCCGGCCCGGACCTGTCGAAGGGCGCGTAACGCGATAGCAGTGCCAAGGGGCGGCCCCGGGACCGAAAGGTTCCGGGGCCGCCCCTTTTGCCGTTGTCCGTTCGGTTGCCCGCCGAAGGTCCCGGACCGGCCCGCCGAAGGTCCTGAACCGGTGACAAGCCGCACAGAACAAAACGGACGTACTAGGTGGATTCGTAGATCCAATGAGCCTCGCGGGAAGCCCTCCGTCCCAGGTGGGAGGCGCGTCAACAGGTCGTAGAGCCCCTGCCCCGCTACGAGAACGGGTAGTAATGGGGAGGTTTGGGGAAGTTCGGGGGCTCGGGTTACCAAGGTGGGGCCCGGTACGTACTTCATCGTGCCGGGTCACTTCATGCCCGTAGCGGCGTGAACCCGTACCTGTCCCCGGCCCCGGAGGTCTCCTTCATGTCCGCGAAGCGCGTCAGCACCCGTCGTACCCGTATCGCCGTCGGCGCCACCGCCCTCGGTGCCGTGCTCGCTCTCGGGGCCGGGACGACCGCCGCGTTCGCCGACACGACGCAGACCGCCCTCGCCGGTACCGCCGAGCTGGTGGCCGACCAGGCCGCCGCGCAGGCCGCCAAGGCCGCCGCGAAGACCTCCCTGTGGGAGAAGCCCGTGGACAAGTACACGCTGTCCGCGACCTTCGGCAAGGGCGGCAGCATGTGGTCGCACAAGCACTCCGGCCAGGACTTCGCCGTCCCGACCGGCACCCCGGTGGACGCCGTGTCCGCGGGCACCGTCGTCAAGGCGGGCCCCAACGGCGGCGGCGACGGCCCGGCGTACGGCAACGCCATCGTGATCAAGCACGCGAACAACACGTACTCGCAGTACGCGCACCTCTCGAAGATCCAGGTCAAGATCGGCGAGAAGGTCGCCAAGGGCGAGCAGATCGCCCTGTCCGGCAACACCGGCAACTCCAGCGGCCCGCACCTGCACTTCGAGATCCGCACCACGCCGAACTACGGCTCGGCCGTGAACCCGATGGCCTTCCTGCGCAACGCCGGCGTCACCATCTGATCCCTCGGTCGGTCAGCCGACGATCCACGCGTGGATGCACTTGGCCTTCGTGGCCTCGTCGAGGGTGCCGCTCTTGTAGGCGGCGACCAGCTCCGGCGTGAGCGCCATGTCGTAGAACCGCACCGAGCTGATGGCACCCTGCCAGTCGCCCGCCCAGGCGTTGTCGTGGCGGGCGCGGCCGAGCTGCAGGGGGCCCGTGTTCTTCCAGATCCCCGGGATCGGGGCCTCGGCGGCCTTCTTGCCCTCCACGTAGAGGGAGATCATCTTCTTCTCGGCGTCGTAGGTGGCGATCAGCACCGTCGTGGTCTTGACGGTCTTGAGCCCCTCGGCGGCGATGGTGACGAGGGTGGGCTTCTCGCTCTTGTCGGAGGTCCGCACGCGGAACACCCAGGCCTGCTTGCCGTTCACGTCGTCGGCGCCCAGCTCGAACGCGAACGATTCCCCCGTGCCCTGGCTCACGGCGATGTGTGCGCCCTTCGCGCCGGAGGAATTGTTGAGGCGGGCCGCGAGGGTGAAGCTCTTCTCCGTGTCCACGGCCGACTTCGTGCCCTGCGCGTACGACTCAGGATTTCCCTTGAGGCGGAGTTCGTAGCGGCTGCCGGCCTTGGGCACCGAGGCGTCGGGTCCCATGCGGATGTGGGTCTTGCCGACGCTGTCGCGCAGCTGCGACGGGTCCTCGGCGAGGGTGGGGGAGTAGGTCTTCGTCGGGCTCGCGCCCGGTTCGGGCGTGGACGAGGGCTGCACGTTGTCGGCGACGTCCTTGGAGCCGTCGTCGCCCGCGTCGCCGCCCTTCAGCAGCATGAACGTTCCGCCGCCGGCCAGCAGGAGCAGGACGGCCACCGCTCCGCTCACCATCCAGAGCCGCTTCTTGCGCCGCTCCGACGCCGAACGATCGGCCATGGCCTCCCAGTCCGGCTGGTCACCGGCGGGCGGGACGGGTATCCCCTGCTCGGGAGCCTGCGAGAACACCGGCGGGGGGCCGAAGCCGCCTGCGGGCGCGTTCGGCGGGTAGCCGTAACCACCGCCCTGCGGGTATCCGTACCCGCCGTTCTGGGGCGGGAACCCGTAGCCGCCGCTCCCCGGGGCGGGCTCGGGCTGCGGGTTGCTGGGAGGATTCGTGCCGTCGGTCATGCCAGGGATGCTAAGTCACGCGCCCCCGGGCGCGTAGGGCCAGGGTTCGGAACCCCCTCTAGGCCGTCTCTTTCCGATCTTGCCTGACCCGCGCCGCCCGGCACCGCACCTCGCCGCGTTGTCGGGGCGCCCAAGTACGTCCAGTACTCGGGCGCCCCTCCGCCTTGCGATGCACGGCACCGGACGACGCGGGCTTAACCGGCAAGATCCGAAAGAGACGACCTAGGGCACCTTCACCACGGGAAAGCTGCCCGTGGCCGTCGGAGCGTGCTCCGGGAGCCACAGCACCGCCACCGCACCCGCCGCGCCGGCCGTATCGCCGCCCGCCGGGGCCGCCACGTTGCGGAAGGTCAGCCGGGCGCCCAGTACCCGTGCCTGGCCCTCCGCGATGGTCAGCCCGAGCCCGTGCCCCACGCCCGCCCGGTCGGTGGACCCGGTACGGAACCGGCTCGGCCCCTCGCGCAGCAGCGCCTCCGGGAAGCCGGGCCCGTGGTCGCGGACCCGTACCACCCGGCCCTCGACGTCGACCTGGACCGGGGCCCGCCCGTACCGGGAGGCGTTCGCCAGCAGGTTCCCCAGGATCCGCTCCAGCCGGCGCGGATCGGTGCTGACGATCTCGTCCGCGACCACCCGTACCGAAGCCTCCGGCATCAGCGCCTTCACCCGGCGGCTCACGAACTCGCCCAGCGCCACGTCCTGGAGCTCGGCCCGCTCGGACGCGCTGTCCAGCCGGGCCACCTCCAGTACGTCCTCGACGAGCGCGCGCAGCGCCTGCGCCCGGTCCCGCACCAGCTCGGTCGGCCGCCCCGGAGGCAGCAGCTCCGCCGCCGTGAGCAGGCCCGTCACCGGGGTGCGCAGCTCGTGCGCGATATCGGCGGTCACCCGCCGCTCCGCCTCCAGCCGCTGCTGGAGCGCGTCCGCCATCGCGTCGACGGCCCGCGCGAGGTCGTCCGTCTCGTCGCGTACGACGCCCCCGACCGCGTCCCGCACCCGCACCTCGGGATCCCCGTGCGCCACCCGCTGCGCGGCCGCCGCTGCCTTGCGCAGCCGGCGCGAGATCTGTCCGCCGATGAGCACGCCGAGCGCCGAGCCGCCGATGACGACCGCGAGGGAGCCGACGACCAGGGCCCGGTCCAGGTCGCGCACCATGTTGGCGCTCTCCCGGAACTGCGTGTGCAGCGACAGCACCTGCCCGTTGCCGAGCGGTACGGCGGCCCACACTTCCGGCAGCCCGTGCGGGTTCTCCTGCACGAAGGTGCCGCGCCGCCCGGACCGCGCCTTCTCGCGCAGCTCAGCGGGCAGCTCCGGGTCGTTCACCTTGGCGCCCATCATCGGCTTGCGCCCCGAGTCGGCGTTGCGGGAGATGAACTGCACCCGGTCCAGCTGCGTCTCGCGGGCGCTCTCCAGCATCGACACCCGGGCAGCGCTGTGCACCACCAGACTCAGCGCGACCGCGGTGAGCGCGCCGACGGCCGCGATGGCGAGCGTGATCTTCCAGCGGATCCCCGTGCGGAGGGTGAACCGTCTCATGCCTTGAGCTTGTATCCGAAGCCCCGGACCGTTTCGATCCGGTCCTGCCCGATCTTGGTGCGCAGCCGCTGGACGTGGACGTCGACGACGCGGGTGTCGCCGCCCCAGTCGTAGTCCCAGACCCGCTCCAGCAGGCGGTCGCGCGACAGTACGGTGCCGGGCGCGGAGGAGAACTCCAGCAGGAGCCGCATCTCGGTCGGCGTCAGCGCCACCGCGGCGCCGGCCTTCCGTACCTCCATGCCCTCCGTGTCGACCTCCAGGTCGCCGAAGGACAGCACCCCGCGCTCCCCGTCCAGGCCGTCTCCGTCGGTGCCCGACCCGCCGTTCTGCGGGCCGCCGGCGTGGCCGAAGCGGCGCAGCACGGCGCGGATGCGGGCGACGAGCACGGAGCCGTCGAAGGGCTTGGTGACGTAGTCGTCGGCGCCCGCCTCCAGGCCCAGTACGACGTCGATGGAGTCGGCGCGCGCCGACAGCATGATCACGGGGACGGTGGACTCGTCACGGATGCGGCGGCACAGGCTCACGCCGTCCATGCCGGGGACCATCACGTCGAGCAGGGCGATGTCCGGGCGGTTCGCCCGGAAGGACTCCAGGCCGGACAGTCCGTCGGGCATGGCGGTGACCACGAACCCGTCGCGTTCCAGCGCCAGGGTCGTGGCCTCGCGGATGACGTCGTCGTCCTCGACGAACAGGACATGGGTTTCGGCCATGCGGAAGCCTCGCCTCAGTTCTTCTGGGTCACGGCCGGGGCGGGCTGGCCCCCGCCGTCGACCACATTGCTGTACTCCGAGTGGACGCGGTCCTGCTCGGTGAAGCGGTCCCCGGTCCAGTGGTACGTGATCACGTCCTCGCCCGACGGATAGGCGAGCGCGTCGCTCTTCCCGTAGACCTGCTTCGTGACCACCAGGTCGCCCCGGTCGATCTCGGCGTAGATGGGCGGCTGTTCGTCCGAGAACACATTCTCGTACTTCCCGCCGTCCGCGCGGTACACGTACGAGCCGCGGCCGAGCGCGTCCGCGCAGGACAGGACGTTGACGACGATGTCGACGACGGGGCTGCCCGTCACCCTCCCGTAGCTCACGTCCACCGGGTACTCCTTGCCCGAGCAGGGCTTGAGGTCCCGCTTGACCGCGGGGCTGACCTTCGGGTCCGCCATCAGGAGCTTGACGGGGTCGACCTTCTTCAAGGGCTGGTCGAAGGGGGCGGCGGAGGGCGAGCCCGGGTCCTCGACGTCCCCGGACGGATCGGACGACGAGGAAGAGGAAGAAGAGGAAGAGGAATCGGACGGCGAGGAGGACTCCGCCGGAGCCGCCGTGCCCGCCTTGGCCACGGCCTCGCTGCGGGCCGGGCCGCCGTCGCGCAGGCCGGTGCCGCCGGTGGCGCAGCCGACCGCGAACACGGCAGTGCCGACGAGGACGATCGTCCCCGCCGACATCAGGACCATTGCATTGCCGGTCAGGCCAGTCCGACCTCTGTCTTGGCCATTCAGGCCGCGCACCGCTCACGCCCTTCGTACCGGATGGTGTGGTCACCGCGCTCCAGCGCGCGCATGTCCAGATCCCGGCTCTCCAGTTCCTGGCGGAGGCGGGCCAGCGCGCGGTGCAGCGTGCTCTTCACCGTACCCGCCGACATCCCGAGCGCGGCAGCGGTCTCCTCGGTGCTCATCTGCTCCCAGTGTCGCAGGACGACCACGCTGCGCTGCTTGGGCGCGAGCACCTTGAGGATGTCCATCAGCAGGGCGCGGTCGGCACGCTGGTCGGAGCCGTCCTCGACGGAGGCGTCGGGGAGCTGCTCGGTGGGGACCTCTTCGAGCTTGCGGGCGCGCCACCACTCCGTGCGGGTGTTGATCATGACCCGGCGGAGGTAGGCGTCGGCCAGCGACTTGTCCGCGATGCCGTCCCAGCGGCCGTAGGTGCGCACCAGCGCCGTCTGCAGGAGGTCCTGAGCGTCCGTCGGGTCCGGGACCAGGCGCCGGGCACTGCGCAGCAGGGCGTCCTGCCGGGTGCGTACGTACTCTTCGAATTCGAGTACCTCGCCGTGCGCCATCTCAACCGCCTCCGCTGCCGTCCGCCCGCTCATCCGCTGTCTTACGGATCCGAAGGTACGGACGGGTTGTCACGGGCCTGTGCGGGCCAGCCCTCGGCGGGCGCACGGACACCCATAGGTTGTGTAACAGCGGCTGTGAGCTGGGGTTTCCCGAGGAAAACGGAATGGTTGAGTCGGCTACCAGTGCGGTGTCGCCCGCTGCTGACGCGCCTTCGGATCCCGTCGTCCTCGGCTCGTCCTCGGCTCGTCCTCAGCTCGCCGGCAGCCGGTACGTGGCTCCCGCGAGGGGCTCGACCAGTCCGTCGGAGACCAGCCCGTCCAGCGCCCGCGCCCGCTGCACCGGCTCGTCCCAGACCGTGTCGAGCACGGACCGCGGTACGGGGCCCACCGCCTCCCGGAGCACGGCGAGCAGCCTGCCGCGCACCTGCCGGTCCGTCCCCGCGTACGTCTGCCCGCGCCGCGGCGGTCCCTCGTGCGCCGGCTTCCCGGCGAGCCGCCAGGCGCACAGCCCGGCCACCGGGCAGCGGGCGCAGTCCGGCTTCTTCGCGGTGCACACCAGCGCGCCGAGCTCCATCGAGGCCGCCGCCCAGCGGGCCGCGGTCTCCTCGTCCTCGGGCAGCAGGGCCCGGGCCAGGCGCCGCTCGGCGGCCGTGGTGGCGTTCGGCGGGTACTCGACCCCGGTGGCGGCGCGCGCGAAGACCCGCCGCACGTTCGTGTCGAGCACGGCGTGCCGCTGCCCGTACGCGAAGGAGGCCACGGCGGCCGCCGTGTACTCGCCGATCCCGGGCAGCGCGAGCAGCTGCGCGTGCTCCCGCGGTACGTCGCCCCCGTGCCGCTCCGTTATGGCGACGGCCGCGCCGTGCAGCCGCAGGGCCCGGCGGGGGTAGCCCAGCCGCCCCCAGGCCCGTACGGCCTCGCCGGGGGCCTCGGCGGCCAGGTCGGCGGGGCGGGGCCAGCGGGACATCCACTGCTCGTAGACCGGCAGGACCCGGTTGACGGGGGTCTGCTGGAGCATGAACTCGCTGACCATGACCCCCCAGGGGCCGGCCTCGGGGCGGCGCCAGGGCAGGTCGCGGGCGTGCTCGTCGAACCACGCGATGACGGGGGAGTGCAGCGCGTGGGAGGCGGCGGACGCGGCGGAATCGTGGGATACGGGTGCAGTCATGGCAGACGGCATCCTGGCACGTTTTGGGTCTGCTCCGCCCGGTCCCGGCCGGTGAACCAGACGGCGGCGCGGACCTCGCTAGCCCGCATGGCGGCGATGACCGTACCGATCGGGCCGGTGAGCGCGAGGACCACGAGGGCGGCCAGCGATCCGCCCAGCAGCAGGCCCATCGCCACGTCGTGCGGATAGTGCACGCCGACGTAGACCCGGGAGAAGGCCATGAGCAGTGCGAGCGGCACGGTGAGGAGCGCCAGGCGGGGCACGGCGAGGGCCAGCGCGACGGCGGCGGCGCCCGCGATGGCCGCGTGGTTGCTCGGGAAGGACCAGTCTCCGGTGGCGGGGCACTTGATCAGCGAGGCCGCCGCGCCGGCGACGGCCCGGCAGGGGCGCTCCTCGTCCACGGTCGATTTCACGAACTCGGACGCGACGTACGCGACGGCGGTGGCGAGCGGGGCGAGGACGGCGAGGGCCACCGGGCGGGGGCCGTCCGAGCGGCCGCGCGAGCGCCACCACACGGCTATGAAGAGCAGTCCGAAGAGGAGGAGTCCGTACTCCGTCCAGGCCTCGAAGGCCGACTGCACCCAGGCGGGCGTGGAGTGGGCGAAGTCGGTGATGTCGAGGTAAAGGTCCGAACTGTCCATGGTGACCGACGGTACTCAAGGGCGGATGGGCCGGGCGTCAGACGCTTGGCTGATTCAGGGCCGCCGCGATTGCGCCCGCAGGATGATCATCGGCAAATCGAGCCCGCTGCGCGGCATGTGGGGCACTGATCGGGCCCCGAACTCTCGTAAGGTTCCGTCCGTGGGATCTCTGCGCAATCCGGTCGGGCCGCTCCCCTCCTCCATCTACTGGCGACGGAGGGCTGTGCTGGCGTCCGTCGTCGCGCTCCTCGCGCTCCTCGCCGTATGGACCGTCAGTTCCGGCGGGGGGAAGACGAGTACGAACGGGAAGGGCCAGAAGGGCCCCGACACCGTCACCACGATCACGCCCGGGCCCGCTGGTACGGGACCGGCGATCGACACCGCCCCGGGCGGCCGCACGGAGTCCTCGGGCGGCGGTGCGAGCACCGGCTCCGACGGCGGCGCGGGTGGCACGGGCGGCGCGGGCAAGAACGGCGACCCGGGCGCCGGTACGGGCGGAGCCGCGTCCTCCGGCGGCTCCGGGGGCGGCCCGGCGGCCGTACCTGCCGACTCCCCGCTTCCCACGTGCGCGCCGGGTGCGCTGCAGTGGGAGGTCAAGAGCGTGAAGAACGAGTACGAGGCGAACGAGAAGCCCCGTCTCGAACTGGTGGCCCGCAACATCTCCGGCACCACCTGCAAGGTCGACCTCGGTCCGAAGCAGGCGGTCCTGACCATCCTTCAGGCGACCACGAACAAGGCGGTCTGGTCCTCGTCGGACTGCCCGGCGGGCGCGGGCAACGCGTTCTTCCGCCTGCCGGCGGGCGGCGAGACGAAGCAGCCGCTGGAATGGGACCGCCAGTTCAGCGCCCCGGACCAGTGCCAGACGCCTCCGGCGGGGGCTGCGGTGCCGGACACGTACGTGGTCGAGGTCAAGGCCCCCGGCATGCCGGTGGCCCGAACCTCGTTCGTCCTGAAGCAGAACTAGCCCCTGCGGCGCGGCTATCGGGGGCTCCGCCCCCGAACCCCCGCGCCTCAAACGCCGGCGAGGCTGGAGTTGCCCTCCGGGCAATCCAGCCCGCGCCTGGCGGACGGCAGCAGCAAGATCCAGCCCCTCCGGCGTTTGAGGAGTGGGGGTCCCCCCGGACGGAGTCTGGGGGAGGGTACGGGGCGGAGCCCCGGATCTTTGAGCCGCACCGGGGCAGGCGGCAGCAGCCACATCCAGCCTCGCCGGCGTTTGAGGCGCGGGGTCCGGGGCGGCGCCCCAGGGGGTCAGACGTAGCGTTCCAGGATGGACGACTCCGCCAGGCGGGACAGCCCCTCGCGGACGGACCGGGCGCGGGCTTCGCCGACGCCGTCCACCGTCTGCAGGTCGTCGACGCTCGCAGCGAGCAGCTTCTGCAGCCCCCCGAAGTGCTCCACCAGCCGCTCGATGATGGCCCCCGGCAGCCGGGGGATCTTCGCCAGCAGCCGGTAGCCCCGCGGGGACACCGCCGAGTCCAGGGTCTCCGGAGAGCCGGTGTACCCGAGCGCCCGCGCCACGATCGGCAGTTCCAGCAGCTCCGCGTGCGTCAGCGCGTCCAGCTCGGACAGCGCCTCGTCCACCGTGCGGGAACGCTTCGCCGTCGGCTCCGGAACGTAGTCCCGGATGACCAGCTCCCGCTCCTGCTCGATCCCGACCGTCAGCTCGTCCAGCTGGAGCGACAGCAGCCGCCCGTCCGTGCCCAGTTCGACCACGTACTCGGCGATCTCGGTCGCGATCCGACGGACCATTTCCAGCCGCTGCGCGACCGCCGTCACGTCGCGGACCGTGACCAGGTCCTCGATCTCCAGCGCCGACAGCGTCCCCGCGACCTCGTCGAGCCGCAGCTTGTACCGCTCCAGCGTGGCCAGCGCCTGGTTCGCCCGCGACAGGATCGCGCCGGACTCCTCCAGGACCCGCCGCTCACCGTCCACGTACAGCGCGATCAGCCGCATCGACTGCGACACCGACACCACCGGGAACCCGCACTGCTTGGAGACGCGGTCCGCGGTCCGGTGACGGGTGCCCGTCTCCTCCGTCGGGATCGACGCGTCCGGGACCAGCTGCACGCCGGCCCGCAGGATCTTGGTGATGTCCTTGTCGAGGATGAGCGCGCCGTCGAGCTTGCACAGCTCGCGCAGCCGGGTCGCCGTGAACTCCACGTCCAGCACGAAACCGCCGGTGCACATCGCGTCGACGCTCTTGTCCATGCCGAGGACGATGAGGCCGCCGGTGTTGCCGCGGACGATCCGTTCCAGGCCGTCGCGCAGCGGCTGACCAGGTGCGACCGCGCTCAGCGAGGCGCGCATCATGGCCTCCTGCTTGGAGCTAGCGCCCGACTTCCCGGATGCTGCTGCCCCGTCCTTGGCTGCCACTGCACTCCTCCGGTCGCGGGTTGCGCCGCCTGCGTACGGCCGGGCGGACCATCCCGAAGTCTACCGGCGCGCGCTGTGGGCCCGCCGTGGCTCGGCCAGGTGGGGCCCGGGAGGACCCCGTACGGTCCCCCTGACCAGGGGGTCCGTACAGGAAGGCGTCCTCCGCGCGGGGTCCTCCGGGCGGCCTGCGGGCGAAGGCCGCTAGTCCGCGGCCCGCTCCTTGGCCGGCGTACGGGACCGCCCGCGCGGCAGGACCCGTAGCGCATCGCCCATGTCGGCGACCTCGATGACCTTCATCCCGGCGGGCACCTTCCCCGGATCGGCCGGCACCAGCGCGTGCGTGAAGCCGAGCCGGTGCGCCTCCGCGAGCCGCCGCTGTACGCCGGTCACGCGCCGCACCTCGCCCGCCAGCCCGACCTCCCCGATGGCCACCAGGTTCTTCGGGAGCGGTACGTCACTGGCGGCGGAGGCCAGGGCGAGCGCGATCGCCAGGTCGGCGGCCGGCTCCGTGAGCTTCACCCCGCCGACGGTCGCGCTGTAGATGTCGCGCTTGCCGAGCGCGGTGATCCGGCCGCGCTGCTCCAGCACGGCCAGCATCATCGAGACGCGCGAGGTCTCCAGGCCCGAAGTGGTGCGGCGGGGGGAGGGGATCTGCGAATCCACCGTCAGCGCCTGCACCTCGGCGACCAGCGGGCGCTTGCCCTCCAGGGTCACGGTCAGGCAGGTGCCGGGCACGGCCTCGGCGCGGCGGGTCAGGAACAGGCCGCTCGGGTCGGCGAGCCCGGTGATCCCCTCGTCGTGCAGCTCGAAACAGCCGACCTCGTCGGTGGCCCCGTACCGGTTCTTGATGCCGCGCACGAGCCGGAGCCGGGCGTGCCGGTCGCCCTCGAAGCTCAGCACCACGTCCACGAGGTGCTCCAGCAGGCGGGGGCCCGCGATGGCCCCGTCCTTGGTGACGTGGCCGACGAGGAGGGTGGCCATGCCCCGTTCCTTGGACGCCCGGATCAGCGCACCGGCGACCTCGCGCACCTGCGCCATGCCGCCGGGCGCGCCGTCGATCTCGGGGGAGGCGATGGTCTGTACGGAGTCGAGGATGAGGAGGGACGGCTTCACCGCGTCCAGGTGCCCGAGCACGGCGGACAGGTCGGTCTCGGCGGCCAGGTAGAGGTGGTCGCTCAGCGCGTTGATCCGGTCGGCGCGCAGCCGCACCTGGCTCGCGGACTCCTCGCCGGTGACGTACAGCGTGCGGTGCTCGTCGCTGGCCGCCTTCGCCGCGACGTCCAGCAGCAGCGTCGACTTCCCGACGCCGGGCTCCCCGGCGAGCAGGACGACGGCCCCGGGCACGAGCCCGCCGCCGAGGACGCGGTCCAGCTCGTCCACGCCGGTGCTGCGCGCGGTCGCCGTCCGCCCGTCGACCTGCCCGATCGGCAGGGCGGCCGTCGACACCCGCCCGGCGGCGGTGGTCCGCACGGCGGGCGCGCCCATCTCCTCGACGGTGCCCCACGCCTGGCACTCGGGGCACCGCCCGAGCCATTTCGCGGTGGTCCAGCCGCAGTCGGTGCAGCGGTAGGACGGCCGGTCCTTGGCGGATGAACGAGCAGTGCGGGCAGCCATGCCGCTCACGGTAGCCGCCCGCACTGACAGCGCGGACGGGAGCCGGGGCCGCGGGCCGGCCCGCGGCCGGCCCGCAACCGTCAGGGCCGCCGTCATCGCGGTACCGATCTGTTCACCCGTAAGGGCTAAATGTGCTGAAGGCTTCCGGGGCGCCACCGGCGCGCCGCCTACGGTCGCCAGGTGAACAGCAGCAGCCAGGCACACTCCTCACCGCGCACCGGCGCACACCGGGCGCACGGGCGCGCCCCCCTCGAAGCGGAGCAGCCGCCGCCCTTCCGGCACGAGCCCTACCTGGACGGCCTGTTCACGTACTGCCTCTCCGTCCTGTGCGACCACGACACCGCCACCGACGTGCTCGGCGATGCCCTCGCCGTGGCCGAGCGGCATCCCGGCCGCTGCCCCGACGAAGGGGACCGGCGGGCCTGGCTGTACGCCCTCGCCCGCTGGGGCTGCCTGCGCCGGCTCGCGGAGCAGCGGCGCGCGAGGCAGGGCGCGCATTCCGCCCGGCGTGCGCCGGAGCACACCGGTCACGGCCGTGCGCCGGGTGGTGACGGCGGCGCAGGCACCGCGCCGGCCGCCCACCGCCCGCTTGACGTGAACGCCTACCGCCGTACCGAGCTGGCCCGGCTCGCCTGGCCAGAGGCCGCGGGGACCACGCCCGAACAGCGCGAGGCCCTCGAACTCGCCGTCCGCCACCGCCTCGCCGTCACCGAACTCGCCGCCGTCCTCGGAACACCCCCCGCGGCCGCCCGCGAGCTGCTGACCGGCGCCGCCTGCGAGGTCGAACGCACGCGCGCCGCCCTCGCCGTCGTCGAGACCGGCAGCTGCCCGACCGTCTCCCGCCTCACCGGCGACGACGGCCTCGGGGGAGGGGGAGGGAGCGGGGGCGCGGGCGGCGGACTGCTCCTCTCCAGCAGCCTGCGCGCCGAGCTCGTACGCCACGTGGACGACTGCCCGCGCTGCCGCCGCGTCGCCGAACGCGTCGGCGCCGGCGCCCCCTGGCCCGGCTCCGGCCTGCCCGCGAGCACCGGTGGCGGTCCCGGCGGCATCGACCCGGCCGGCCTCCCGCTCATTCCGGCGCCCCGCACCGCCGTTCACGCCGCGATGCTCCGCTCCGGCCGCGCCGGCCGGGGCCGCGGCCCGGCCCCGCGCTTCGACCGCACCGGCTTCCCGATGGACCCCAAGGACCGCGCCGCCCGCCGCGACCGGCTGCGCGCCCGCGCCGTGACCACCACCGTGGTCGCCACCGTCGTAGCGGCCCCGGTACTGGCGCTGTGGGCGGCGTACCGCGGCGCGCCCAGCACGGGGGAGCCCGTCGGCGGCTCCGCGGCCCGGATCTCCGCGAGCGAGTCGGAGCTCCCGACGGCGCGCACCGACGGCCGCCCGCTCAGCGCGTACGAGAACACGGGGAACACCGCCACCACCACGGGCAGCCCCGGCTTCGCCCCGGGCAGCGCGGACGCCGACGTATCCGTCGAGGTGATCAGCAGCGGGCCCCCGGCCGCGGACCGGGCCGGCGCCTCCGGCCGGCTCACCGTGGCCGCGTCCTCGCGCGGCACCACGACCCTGCTCACCCTCACCGCCTCCGGGGGCGGTCCGGTGGACTGGCGGCTCTGGTCCGACGCGCCCTGGCTGCGCGCGAGCCGTACGGCGGGCACCCTGGCCCCCGGAGAATCGGTCACCCTCACCATCGCCGTGGACCAGGAGGCCCAGCCCGTGGGCGCCTGGTCGGCCCGGGTGGGCGTGGACCCGGGCGGCACCGTGGTCTCCATCCAGGGCCGCGGCCGCCCGGCATCGCAGCCGACCCCGCCCCCGACGCCCACTCCGGAGCCGACTCCGGCGGAGTCCGAGACCCCCGCGCCGACGCAGACCCCCACTCCGACGCCCACGCCGACGCCGTCCGAGACCCCGCCGGGCTCCCCGACGCCCGCGCCCACGCCCACCGCGACGGCGACGGGCCCAGGCGGAACGGTTTCCCCCGACCCGGGGCCGGCGCCGTCGCCGTGAGCGGGTCGGCTGTGAGTGGGTCGGGCTAGGCCGGGTCGGGCGGGACGGGGTCGGGCTGGACCGGGTCGCCCCGGCCTGGACCGGGTCGCCGCCTAGACCGGGTCGGCCGGGTGCGGAGCCATCGGCAGCAGCGAGGAGAGCCGCGCCTCGCACAGCGCCACGAGGGCCTCGTAGCCCTCCTTGCCCATCAGCTCCGTCAGCTCGGCCTTGTACGACTCGTACACCGGCTTGCCGGCGCCGTGCGCGGACGTGGCCGACGTACACCACCAGTGCAGGTCGTGGCCGCCGGGGCCCCAGCCGCGGCGGTCGTACTCGCCGATCGACACCTGCAGCACGCGGGTGTCGTCGGGCCGGTCGATCCAGTCGTACGTGCGGCGGATCGGCAGCTGCCAGCAGACGTCCGGCTTGGTCTCCAGCGGCTCCTTGCCCTCCCGCACGGCGAGGATGTGCAGCGAGCAGCCGGCCCCGGCCGCGAACCCGGGCCGGTTCAGGAAGATGCAGGCGCCGTCCCAGCGGCGGGTCTGCTTCTCCCCGTCGTCGTCGTGCTGGGTCCAGCCGGTCTCACTGCCGACGTCGTGGAACTGCCACAGCTCCGGCGTCAGCCGCGCGACGTGCTCGGCGACCCGCTTCTCGTCGTCCTCGTCGGAGAAGTGCGCGCCGAGGGTGCAGCAGCCGTCGTCCGCCCGGCCCGCCTGGATGCCCTGGCAGCCGCTGCCGAAGATGCAGGCCCAGCGGGAGGTCAGCCAGGTCAGGTCGCAGCGGAAGACCTGCTCCTCGTCGGCGGGATCGGGGAACTCCACCCAGGCCCGCGGGAAGTCCAGGCCCTTCTCGTCGGCGACGACCTTGGCCTTGGCCTTGTTCGAGGCCTTGCCGTTGTCCTTGCCCGTGTCCTTCTTCGACCGGGTCTTGTTGGCCTTCTTCGTATTTGGCACAAACACAAGCGTAAGCGCCCCTTACGCAACCCCTACGCGTTCCTCGCAGTAGCGTTTCCCCCTATGAGACTCGGTGTCCTGGATGTGGGTTCGAATACGGTCCACCTGCTGGTGGTGGACGCGCACCCCGGCGCGCGCCCGCTGCCCGCGCACTCGCACAAGGTGGAGATGCGGCTGGCGGAGCTGCTCGACGAGGGCGGCGCCATAACTCCCGAGGGCGTCGAGCGACTGATTTCCGTCATCGGCGACGCGGTGCAGGCCGCCGAGGACAAGGGGTGTGAGGACGTTCTCCCCTTCGCGACGAGCGCCGTACGCGAGGCCACGAACGCCGACGAGGTCCTGGCCCGGGTGAAGGCCGAGACCGGCATCGAGCTGCCCGTCCTCAGCGGCGACGACGAGGCCCGGCTGACCTTCCTGGCGGCCCGCCGCTGGTTCGGCTGGTCGGCGGGGAAGCTGCTGGTCCTCGACATCGGCGGCGGCTCCCTGGAGATCGCGTACGGCATCGACGAGGACCCGGACGCCGCCGTATCCCTCCCGCTCGGCGCCGGCCGCCTCACGGCGGGCTGGCTGCCGGGCGACCCGCCGGACGTGCTGGACATCCGCTCCCTGCGCAGGCACGTGCGGGCGGAGATCGCCCGGACGGTCGGCGAGTTCAGCCGCTTCGGCGCCCCGGACCACGTCGTGGCGACCTCGAAGACCTTCAAGCAGCTGGCCCGCATCACGGGCGCGGCCCGCTCGGCGGACGGCCTGTACGTCCAGCGCGACCTGACCCGCAAGTCCCTGGAGGAGTGGGTCCCCCGCCTGGCCGCGATGACCACGGCCCAGCGCTCGGCCCTGCCGGGCGTCTCGGAGGGCCGCGCGAACCAGCTCCTGGCGGGCGCGGTGGTGGCGGAGGGCGCGATGGACCTCTTCGGGGTGGATGCCCTGGAAATCTGCCCGTGGGCGCTGCGGGAGGGTGTCATCCTGCGGAGGCTGGACCACTTGCCGACACAGGACGTCCCGGTGGCGTAGGGCGGCGGGAGCGGGGGCGGGGCGGGGCGGGGGCGGGGGCGGTACGAGGTCACGGGCACGCGGCGCTTGTACGGGCGCACGCGCGTGCGGGGCCTTCACCCCCCTAGCCCGCCGCTCCCGAGCGGCGTTTGCCCACCCGCCCCCTCGGTGTGGCGGAGCACCATGGCCGCCCAGCTCGGACCCCGCCACACCCCCGCCACACCCCCGCCCCCGCCCCGCCCAGCCCCCACCCCCAGACCGCTTCGCCCCGTACCCTGTCTCCGTGGCAGAACCAGTCCGTGTCCCGACCGCGAAAGTCGCCCTTTCCACCGCCTCCGTCTATCCGGAGTCCACGGCGACCGCCTTCGAGATCGCCGCGCGCCTCGGCTACGACGGCGTCGAGGTCATGGTCTGGACGGACCCGGTCAGCCAGGACGTGGATGCCCTGCGGCGGCTGTCCGATCAGCATCAGGTGCCGATCCTCGCCGTGCACGCGCCGTGCCTGCTGATCACGCAGCGGGTGTGGTCCACGGATCCCTGGACCAAGCTTCAGCGGGCTCAGGCTGCGGCCGAGCGGCTGGGGGCGTCGACCGTCGTGGTGCACCCGCCCTTTCGGTGGCAGCGGCAGTACTCGCGGGAGTTCGTCGCCGGGATCTGGCGGATGGCCGACGAGACCGACGTGCGGTTCGCCGTCGAGAACATGTATCCGTGGCGGTACCGGGACCGGGAGATGCTCGCCTACGCGCCCGAGTGGGACGTGACGAAGGACGACTACCGGCACTTCACCGTTGATCTTTCGCACACGGCGACCGCGCGGACCGACGCCACCGCGATGATCGACCGGATGGGGGACCGGCTGGCCCACGTCCACCTCGCGGACGGGAACGGGTCGGCCAAGGACGAGCACCTGGTTCCGGGGCGGGGTACGCAGCCCTGCGCCGAGCTGCTGGAGCGGCTCGCCCGGACCTCCTTCGACGGGCACGTGGTGATCGAGGTGAACACGCGGCGGGCCATGTCCTCCGCCGAGCGCGAGGCCGATCTCGCCGAGGCGCTCGCCTTCACGCGGCTGCACCTCGCCACCGCGTACCGGCACGAGGTCCGGCGGCCGTGAGCGAGCCCGCGAAGCGGCGGCGCGGCCCCGGCCGGCCCCGGCAGGACGAGGCCGACGACGGCCCCGGTACCCAGGAGCGCATCCGGCTCGCCGCCCGCGAGGTGTTCGCGGAGCGGGGGTACGACAAGACCTCCGTGCGCGGCATCGCGAAGGTGGCCGGCGTGGATCCGGCGCTGGTGCACCACTACTTCGGCAGCAAGGACGACCTCTTCGCCGCCGCCATCGAGGTGAGCCTGGAGCCCGCCCTGGTGGTCCCGGCGATCTTGGGTGAGGGGCCGGACGGCATCGGGGAGCGGCTCGCCCGCTACTTCCTGGGGGTGTGGGAGAACCCGGTCACGCGGGTTCCGCTGCTCGCCGTCATCCGCTCCGCCCTCACGCACGAGGCCGCCGCGAAGGTGTTGCGCGGGCTGGTGCTGCGCCGGGTGCTGGAGCGGGTCGCCGTCGAACTCGACGTCCCCGATCCGACCTTCCGGGCGGAGCTGGCCGCCTCGCACATGGTCGGCATCGCGATCCTGCGGTACGTGGTGAAGGTCGAGCCGCTGGCCTCGGCGGATCCGGAGGCCATCGTGGTCCTCGTGGCGCCGACGCTGCAGCGGTACCTGACCGAGGCGTAGCCGGGGAGTGACCTGCCCGAAGAGTGACCTGCCCGAAGAGTGACCCTCTCGTCCCGGGATCCGGACGGGCTGTCCGGATCGCGGGCGGTGGGCGTAGCCTCGTAACTGAGCCATATCCGCAGTCGCGGCTGACCGTACAGCCGCACTCATGGGGAGTGAAACCGCATGCCCGAGCTGAGGTCCCGCACCGTCACCCACGGCCGCAACATGGCGGGCGCACGCGCCCTTATGCGTGCTTCGGGCGTAGCGAGCGAGGACATCGGCAAGCCGATCATCGCGGTCGCCAACTCGTTCACCGAGTTCGTCCCCGGGCACACGCACCTCGCCCCGGTGGGCCGGATCGTCTCCGACGCCATCCGTGCCGCCGGTGCCATCCCCCGCGAGTTCAACACCATCGCGGTCGACGACGGCATCGCGATGGGTCACGCCGGCATGCTGTACTCCCTGCCCTCCCGCGACCTCATCGCGGACTCGGTCGAGTACATGGTCGAGGCCCACTGCGCCGACGCGCTGATCTGCATCTCGAACTGCGACAAGATCACCCCCGGCATGCTGATGGCCGCCATGCGCCTCAACATCCCCGTCGTGTTCGTGTCGGGTGGTCCGATGGAGGCCGGGCAGGCGACGCTCGTCGACGGCACCGTCCGCAAGCTGGACCTGATCGACGCCATGGTCGACGCCTCCAACGAGAACGTGTCGGACGAGGACATCCTCCGCATCGAGGAGAACGCCTGTCCGACCTGCGGCTCCTGTTCCGGCATGTTCACCGCCAACTCGATGAACTGCCTCGCCGAGGCCATCGGCCTGGCCCTGCCCGGCAACGGCTCGGTCCTCGCCACGCACACCGCCCGCCGCGCCCTCTACGAGGATGCCGGCCGCACGATCGTCGAGATCACCAAGCGCCACTACGAGCAGGACGACTACTCCGTCCTGCCGCGCAACATCGCCAGCCGCCAGGCCTTCGAGAACGCCATGGCCCTCGACATCGCCATGGGCGGCTCGACCAACACGATCCTGCACCTCCTCGCCGCCGCGCAGGAGGCGGGCCTGGACTACGACCTCACCGACATCGACGAGGTCTCGCGCCGCGTCCCGTGCCTGTCCAAGGTCGCGCCGAACGTGGCGCCCGGCGGCACGTACTACATGGAGGACATCCACCGGGCCGGCGGCATCCCCGCCATCCTGGGCGAGCTTCACCGCGGCGGCCTGCTCAACAAGGACGTCACCTCCGTCCACTCCGCCAACCTGGAGGACTGGCTGGCCGAGTGGGACGCCCGCTCCGGCACCGCCTCCGAGGTGGCCATGGAGCTGTGGCACGCGGCCCCCGGCTGCAAGCGCTCCGCGACCGCCTTCTCGCAGTCCGAGCGCTGGGAGACCCTCGACCTCGACGCCGAGGGCGGCTGCATCCGTTCCGTCGAGCACGCGTACTCGAAGGACGGCGGCCTGGCCGTTCTGAAGGGCAACATCGCCGTCGACGGTTGTGTGGTCAAGACCGCCGGCGTCGACGAGTCGATCTGGACCTTCGAGGGCCCCGCGGTCGTCTGCGAGTCGCAGGACGAGGCCGTCGACAAGATCCTCCGCAAGGAGATCAAGGCGGGCGACGTCGTCGTCATCCGCTACGAGGGCCCGCGCGGCGGCCCCGGCATGCAGGAGATGCTCTACCCGACCTCCTTCCTCAAGGGCCGCGGCCTCGGCAAGGTCTGCGCCCTGGTGACGGACGGCCGCTTCTCCGGCGGCACCTCGGGCCTCTCCATCGGCCACGCCTCCCCGGAGGCGGCCTCGGGCGGCACCATCGCGGTCGTGGAGGACGGCGACCGGATCCGCATCGACATCCCGAGCCGCTCGATCGAGCTCCTCGTCGACGAGGCCACCCTCGCCGCCCGCCACGAGGCCCTCGGCGGGGTCTACGCCCCGAAGAACCGCGAGCGCACCGTCTCGGCGGCCCTGCGCGCCTACGCGGCGATGGCGACGAGCGCCGACAAGGGCGCGGTCCGCGACGTCAGCCGCCTGGGCTGACGGCCTGTCCTACGGAACCCCGCCGGGCGCTTCACCACCCGGCGGGGTTCAGTGCGTCCACGGCGAAGACGGACCCGTCGGGCGCGGCCCCGAACACCCGGCCGTCGGCGACGACGGGGGCGGGGATGGTGGCGGTGTAGGAGTGCCCGTCACCCATGCGTGCCTTGGTCTGGCCGACGAGCAGGCCGGCCGCCGAGTCCACGGCCAGGAGCCGGCCGTCCACAGCCGTCATGTAGAGGCGTCCACCGTCGGGTACGGGACGGGAGGCGACGGCCACCCCCGTTTCCAGGCGCCACCGCTCCTTGTCCGGGCCCACGGCGGCCAGGGTGCCCGAAGCGCCGGAGAGGTACACCACTCCGTTCGCGTCCACGGCGCCCTGCGCTTGGAGGAGGTTCGCCAGGAGGGGTGTCTCCTTCACGGACCGCGTACGGAGATCCATCCGCATGACTCCGCGGGTCCGTGATCCGGTGGCGTCGTGGAGCAGCAGGTGCAGAGCGCCCTGTGAGACCCCGATCGGCTCGGCAGTGCCGGTCGTGCGCTGCTGCCAACGCACGGTGCCGTTCGAGCAGTCCACCGCCGAGACCCGGGTCGACTTGCCGTCGCCCGCCGGGGTGGCCACGTAGAGCACGCAACCGTCCGGATCCTGCGGGCCCGCGAGCCACAGGGATCCCACCCCGCCGATCTGCTTCGTCCAGCGGGTGGCTCCGGTCGCGGTGTCGAGGGCGGTGACCCTGCCGTCTCCGCCCGACAGGAGTACGGCACCGCCGACGGGTACGACCTGTCCGCCGGCCGGCAGCGGCGTCTGCCAGCGCTGTGTGCCAGACACCGGATCGAGGGCTTGGACGGTCTGGCTGCCTGCGGCCACAGTGAGGACGAGCCCTCCCGCGTACTGCGGGGGCTGGCTGTCGGCGCCGGGCCTCGCTGCCTTCAGTGACCAGGTGACGGAGCCGTTCGCCGGGTCCAGCCGCGCGGCGGCCAGGCTGGGGGTCGAGCAGTACAGGGCGCCACCGGTCCAGGAGCAGGACACGACCCGGTTGTCCCGGCCTTGTCCTTCCAACGAGGTGACCCACGGGCTGACGGCCTGGTTGTCCGGCGGTCGACCCGAGCCGGATGTCCGAACGGACGGTCCTGGCTCGTCCGGGAGCTGCAAGTAGCCGCCGACGGCCCCGCCGGTGAGCAGCAGGCCCGTTCCGAGCAGCGCGGCTGCGCGCCACCGTCGCCGGACGCCGGCGGGAAGGGGATCCGTCGCGATCCGGGCCCGTCGGTGGGTGTCCTGCTCGGCCGCCGGCTTCGACTCCTCAGCCGTCGGCCGTCGCGGCTGCGGAATGAAGGCCCGGGTCTCCTCGCCGGTCGGATACGCGGCGGCCCGCAGTTCGAGCAGCAGAGCGTCGGGGGAGGGCCGGTCGGCCGGATCCTTCGCGAGGCACGCGGCGACGATCGGCGCGAGCGCGGGCGGCACCCCGGCGAGATCGGGTTCGTTGTGCACCACCTGGTACGCGACCAGGTAGTGGCTGTCGGAGTCGAAGGGCCCGTGCCCGGTCACCGCGTGCACCAGTACGGCGCCCATCGCGAACACGTCCGCGGCCGGTCCGACCTCCTTCGGTCGCTGGAACTGCTCGGGCGCCATGAAGGGCGGCGTCCCGATCAGCTTCCCGGTCTCGGTCCGTAGATCGCTGTCGGTCGGCCGGGAGATCCCGAAGTCGATGACGCGCACCCCATCGGGCGCCATCAGGACGTTGCTCGGCTTCAGATCGCGGTGCACGACCCCCACCCGGTGGATGTCCCGCAGCGCCTCCGCCAGCCCGGCACCGAGCCGGGCCGCCTCGGCCGCGTCGAGCAATTGTTCCCGTACTCGTTCGGCGAGGGTCGGGGCGTCGATGAAGAGGGTGGCCATCCACGGTCGCTCAGCATCGGGGTCCGCGTCGACGACGGGCGCGGTGAACGCCCCGCTCACCCGCCGCGCGGCCGCGACCTCCTGCCGGAAGCGGGCCCTGAACTCCGGATCCACCGCGTGTTCGGCGTGTACGACCTTGACCGCGAGCCGCAGCCCGGAGTCGGAGGTGGCCAGATGTACCACCCCCATGCCGCCGGAACCCAGCACCGATTCCAGCCGGTACTGCCCGGCGTACTCCGGAAACCCGGCCCGTTCCGCACGCAGTGAGTGCACTGCCGACCACCCCCGCCGGAGCCTAGTGGATGGCTCATATGAATCGGGAAGGGCCTGCTACCCTGCGCGAGTTGCAGAGCGTCATGCTCAAGGGGGAGATTTTGCATGTCGGTTGAGAACGAGCTCAACGAAGTCCAGAGCCTGGCCGCGGACTCGGGCTTCGAGTCGTATCCGGTGGCTCCGGGGTACCGCGTGAACGTGCGAAGCGGACCGGGCACGAACTATTCGATCGTGAAGGTCCTTCCCTACGACGCCATCGTGTGGATCCGCTGCCAGTGCCCGGGAACGACGATCACGGGCCCGTACGGCACCACGAACCTCTGGGACTGCATCGGCAACGGCCAGTTCGTCTCGGACGCGTACGTGAAGACGGGCAGCGACGGCTACGTAGCCAACCGCTGCGGCTGACCATCCAAGGGGGATGAAGCAAATGATCAGTAGACGACGCATGCTCGGCCTCGGCGGCTCGGTCGTCGCGATGGTCCCGGCCATTGCGCTGGCGGGTGCCGGCTCGGCATCGGCCGAGAGCGGCTACCAGTCCTATCCGGTCGCGCCCGGTGTTCAGCTGAAGGTGCGCAGCGGTCCGGGCACCAACTACTCGGTGGTCAAGGTTCTGACCCTCGGAGCCTGGGTCACGATCCGCTGCCAGTGCGAGGGCACCACCATCTCGGGCCCGTACGGTACGACGAACCTCTGGGACTGCATCGGCAACGGCCAGTTCGTCTCGGACGCGTATGTGAAGACGGGCAGCGACGGCTACGTCGCCGCGCACTGCGGCTGACCGCCCCCGTCTGCCACGTGAGACACACCCGGCCCGGCCGCCCCGGCGGTGGGGGTCCCCCCAGCGGTAGCTGGGGGAGATAATCGCTGGTGTGAGCGACGACAACCAGCGAGACCAGAGCACCCCCGCCGAGCCGGCCGCGCAGGCCCCGGCCCCGGCGGTGCCCGCCGGGCCCGAGCCCGAGGCGATCCGCTTCTTCGGCACCACCTGGGTGAACCACGACCGCGGCTACGCCCTGCGCCGCGTCGGCGTCGCGATCGGCTCGCTCGCCGGGGCCGTCAGCGCCGCCTACCTGCTGCGCTTCGCGTACGAGGGCCTGGAGATCGGCAACGTCGGCCCGTTCCTCAGCATCTCCGTCGTCGTCCTCTTCGCGATCGCCAGCTCCATCGCCTTCGCCAAGACCTGGGAGTCCTTCAGCCGCCGCCCCGCCCCGTCCTCCGACGAGGCCGCCCTCAAGGGCCTCAAGGCGATCGGTTTCATCGGCTCCCTCATCGCGTACTTTCTGCGCGCCCTCTTCGAGGCGCCCGGCGAGAAGCTCCGCCGCGCCGAGTACGAGCGCGCCAAGACCGAATTCGAGCGCCGTCGCAGCTCCCGCACGGGCAACCCCGCCGCGCGCCGCCCCAAGCGCAAGAAGTAGCGGAACACCGCTACCGCACCCCGGCCGATTGACGCCCTGGCGCAGCCAGGAGCATTATTCATCACATGATGAATAACCAGCGTGAGGGGGCGCCCCCCGCAATCCACGCCACCGCCCTCACCGTCCGTCGCGGCACCGGCCGTGCCCCCCGCACCGTCATCGACTCCATCGCCTTCGACGTCCCCCGCGGCCGCATCACCGGCCTCCTCGGCCCCTCCGGCTGCGGGAAATCCACCCTCATGCGCGCCATCGTCGGCACCCAGGCCAACGTCACCGGCACCCTCGACGTCCTCGGCCGCCCCGCCGGCCACCCCGAGCTCCGCTCCCTCATCGGCTACGTCACCCAGGCGCCCTCCGTCTACGACGACCTCACCGTCCGGCAGAACCTCGACTACTTCGCCGCGATCCTCGACCCTCCCCCAGCTACCGCTGGGGGGACCCCCCGCCGCCCAGCGGCGGAACGCCGCGCCGAAACAGTCCGCGAGGCCATCACCGACGTCGACCTCACCACCCACGCCGACGCCCTCGCCGGAAACCTCTCCGGCGGCCAGCGCAGCCGCGTCTCCCTCGCCGTCGCCCTGCTCGGCACCCCCGAGCTGCTCGTCCTCGACGAACCCACCGTCGGCCTCGACCCCGTCCTGCGCCGCGACCTCTGGAACCTCTTCCACGAGATCGCCGACACCCGCGGCGCCACCCTCCTCGTCTCCTCCCACGTCATGGACGAAGCCGAGCGCTGCCACGACCTGCTCCTCATGCGCGAGGGCCGGATCCTCGCCCAGGACACCCCCGACGCCCTGCGCACCCGCACCCACTCCGACACCGTCGAAGAAGGCTTCCTCCGCCTCGTCGACGAGGCCAACGCCGCCGCCGCCCAGGAGGCCCAGCGATGAACGCGTCCCGCACCCTCGCCACCGCCGCCCGCGTCCTGCGCCAGCTCCGCCACGACCCGCGCTCCATCGCGCTGATGCTGCTGGTACCCGTCCTGATGCTGACCCTGCTGCGCTTCGTCTTCGACGGCAGCCCCCGCACCTTCGACAGCATCGGCGCGTCGCTCCTCGGGATCTTCCCCCTCATCACCATGTTCCTGGTGACGTCCATCGCGACCCTCCGCGAGCGTACCTCCGGCACCCTCGAACGCCTCCTCGCCATGCCCCTGGGCAAGGGCGACCTCATCGCCGGCTACGCCCTCGCCTTCGGCGCCGTCGCCGTCGTCCAGTCCCTCCTCGCCACCGGCCTCGCCCTCTGGCTCCTCGGCCTCGACGTCGTCGGCTCCCCCTGGCTGCTCCTGCTCGTCGCCCTCCTCGACGCCCTCCTCGGTACCGCGCTGGGCCTCTTCGTCTCCGCCTTCGCGGCCTCCGAGTTCCAGGCCGTCCAGTTCATGCCGGCCGTGATCTTCCCCCAGCTCCTCCTGTGCGGACTCTTCGCGGCCCGCGACACCATGCACCCCGTCCTCGAAGCCATCTCGAACGTGCTGCCCATGTCCTACGCCGTCGACGGCATGACCCAGGTCCTCACCCACACCGACATGACCGCCGACTTCGTCCGCGACGCCGTCATCGTCGCCGCCTGCGCCCTGCTCGTACTCGCCCTGGGCGCCGCCACCCTCCGCCGCCGCACCCCGTGACCCCTGCCCCGCCCTGACCACGGACCGGACACGCCGCCCCACCCACCGTCCCGAGTGCGAGGATGAGGACGCATACGCAGCTCACGTGCACAACTGTTCGGCGAGGTGAATCGGGCATGACCCAGACAGTCGCAGTCCTCGGTACCGGCAAGATCGGCGAGGCCCTGCTCAGCGGGATGATCCGCGGCGGCTGGCCCGCCTCGAAGCTCCTCGTCACCGCCCGCCGCTCCGAGCGCGCCGAGGAACTCCGTACGCGCTACGGCGTCGAGGCCGTCTCCAACGCCGAGGCCGCCAAGCGCGCCGACACCCTCATCCTCACGGTCAAGCCGCAGGACATGGGCAAGCTCCTCGACGAGCTCGCCCCGCACGTCCCCGTCGACCGCCTGGTCATCAGCGGCGCCGCGGGCATCCCCACCTCCTTCTTCGAGGAACGGCTCAGCCCCGGCACCCCCGTCGTCCGCGTCATGACGAACACCCCCGCGCTCGTCGACGAGGCCATGTCCGTCATCTCGGCCGGCAGCCACGCCACCGCCGAGCACCTCGCCCACACCGAGGAGATCTTCGGCGGCGTGGGCAAGACCCTGCGCGTCCCCGAGTCCCAGCAGGACGCGGCCACCGCCCTCTCCGGATCCGGGCCCGCCTACTTCTACTTCCTCGTCGAGGCCATGACCGACGCGGGCATCCTGCTCGGCCTGCCCCGCGCCCAGGCCCACGACCTGATCGTCCAGGCCGCCATCGGCGCCGCCGTGATGCTCCGCGACAGCGGCGAGCACCCCGTCAAGCTCCGCGAGGCCGTCACCTCCCCGGCCGGTACGACCATCAACGCCATCGTCGAGCTGGAGAAGCACGGCGTGCGCGCGGCCCTCATCGCCGCCCTCGAAGCAGCCCGCGACCGCAGCCGCGAACTCGCCTCCGGCAACAGCTGACACCCGGGACGAACGGGACGGGCCCCGCACAAAACGAGGCCCGCCCCTTCCCTCTCACGGCTCCAGCAGCCCGATCGCCCGGTACGCCCGGTCCACCACGGGCCGGGCCAGCTCCCGCGCCCGCCCCGCGCCCTCCCGCAGCACCTTCTCCACCTCCGCCGGATCGGCCGCCAGCTCGGCGTGCCGCTCCCGCACCGGCCGCAGCAGCTCCACCACCGCGTCGGCTACGTCCCGCTTGAGGTCCCCGTACCCGCTGTACTCCGTGGCGAGCACGGCCGGATCACCGCCGGAGCACGCCGCGAGGATGTCCAGCAGGTTC